>JAZRTW010000001.1:0-5404 GCA_045652265.1 Eubacteriales bacterium
GTTTTTTAAAAATAGTCAAATTTTTCCGCTTTACACATATTTCGACACCGTCTTTTGTGCAATATTACCCGAATTTTTCCGTAAAAAAATTCAAGGTATTCAAAAAGCGAAAGAAACAAATAATAAAAGCGTCAAAAAACCAAAAAATCATAATCGGGGGATATCAAAAATGGGGTATAAAGAAAGCTCGTATAAGAGAATATTTCTGCTTGTCCTTATCATAAGTTTTATAGCTGTCCTCGGCGTTTGCGATCGGGTCGTTCCCGATAGCGTAGCGGACGGCACTTTAGGCAAAAACAGCAGCATAGGCGGTATAATAATGTTAAAAGAAAGCGGCGACGGCGGGGGCGCGTCGGCAACTCTTTTCGGACTTCCCGTAAAGAGTGTTGCCGTAAATTACGTCGAGGATTCTTACGTTTATCTCGGCGGTGACACCTTGGGTGTAAAATTTCACACGGGCGGCGTGATAGTCGTCGGTATAAACGAAGGCGACTGTCCTGCAAGTAAGGCGGGACTGAAAAAGGGAGATTTCATAATAAAAGCGAACGGCGCCAAGACCGACACGGTAGAAAAACTTTCCCATATAATAGCCGAAAGCAACGGTAAAGCAATTAAAATAACGTACAAAAGAGACGGTAAGGAGCGAACGGCAACGCTCACGGCACAAAAGAACGAATACGGTGCGTATAAGGCAGGAATGTGGATAAGAGACAGCACTGCAGGCATAGGTACGGTGACCTACGTTACAAAGGACGGTATATTCGCAAGCCTCGGGCACGGCATATCCGATGCGGATACGGGAATGCTTATGCCGCTTGCAAGAGGTACTGCCGTCAAAATATCCGTGGACTACGCGGTAAAAGGAAAACCCAACGTACCGGGAGAGTTAAAAGGAAGTTTTAAAAACGAAAAAACGGGAGAACTCGTATCAAATACGTCGACGGGACTTTACGGAGCGATGAACGCGGAAAGCGTAGAGGGGAGAGAGCTTATAAAGCTCGGAAACAAAGCAGAACTTCACACGGGCAAGGCGCAGATAATTGCAAGTGTCGATTCCCAAGGCGCAAAATACTACGATATAGAGATATCGCAGATAGGAAAGGGCTCGGAGGACGGCAAAAACTTTATAATCGAAATAACGGATAAAGAGCTAATCGCAAAAACGGGCGGAATCGTTCAGGGAATGAGCGGAAGCCCGATAATACAGGACGGAAAACTCGTGGGTGCGGTGACGCACGTTTTGGTCAGCGATCCCGCAAAGGGATATGGTATATTCATCGAAAATATGCTAAAAAACACGCCGACGGTAAAAGAGTAAAAATATAACAAAAATCATATTAGCTTTACAATAACGTGCGACGAAAACGCTATGGCGGGGGCTTGCTCCCGCCGCTTATGCAGAATGCATACATATCTTTTCATATCTTGCGACGCCTGCCTTCACTTATTGCTGAAGGTGAGGGTGATATGCATATCGCAAAAGCGAAAGAGGGCAAACGTCGGTCGCCCTCTTTAGATAAATCCAAAAAATGTAAATATATTCACTCCTGAAATTTTTTTGATCTCATAAAAAGCTTAAAGAGCGGTTTCAAGAATTTTGGCGATTTCCAGACGATTATTTTCATAGTTTACCTCCGAATAAAAATATTCAATAACATACTATGCACGCAAAAAAGACTTGACATTACGGGGCATTAAAAAGTATAATAGAGAAAATAAATTTAAAGCGAGGTATATTATGCTTACAGGAAAACACAACGTTGAAATTGAGATAGAAGGCTACGGCACTATAGCGCTTGAGCTTGATGCGGACAAGGCTCCCATCACGGTCACGAACTTCGTAAAGCTCGTAAAGGAGGGCTTTTACGACGGACTTACGTTCCACCGTATCATCGACGGATTTATGATTCAGGGCGGCGATCCCCTCGGTAACGGTATGGGCGGAAGCGACGAAAACATCAAGGGTGAGTTTGCATTAAACGGCGTCAAAAACGATATCTCTCACGAGAGAGGCGTTATCTCTATGGCGAGAGCACAAAATCCCAACAGCGCAAGCTCGCAGTTCTTTTTCTGCCATAAGGACAGCAAGTTTCTTGACGGCTCGTACGCCGCATTCGGCTACACCAAAAGCGGTATCGAGATAGTCGACCTCATCTGCCACGACACACCTGTAGTTGACGGCAACGGCACGGTAAGACGCGACGATCAGCCCGTTATTACACAGATAAGAATAGTTGAATAAAAAGCAAATAAAAAACGGTCTTTCAAAATCGAAAGACCGTTTTTTGCGCTTTATTTTAAATTGACCTTATAAGTGGGCTTGCCGTTTGCGGGATATGCTCCTGCGAGAACTTCAAGCGTCGCTTCGATGCTTTCCGTTGTAAGACCGCCGAAGATGACTCTCTTAACGTGGGGGAGATCCTCAATAACGTGGGGGTTTCCGAGGTGTATAAGAGTAGATATTCTGTCGGTAACCTGCATGGAGCTTATGAGGTTTTTCATTCTCTGCGTGAGATGCTCTGGGCCAACGTACGCAAGCGCTTCGCTGAAGGTCATAAACACGAGCTCGTCGCAACCGAGAGTATCCTCGTACGTTCGCACGAGTTCGCCTTGCGAGGGGAATTCGTGAATGAATTTATACTTTGCGTTGGGGAAGAGCTCTTTGATCTTTGCTTCAATACGCTCAGGATTTTGCCAACCGCCACTGAATGTATCAACGTCGGGCTTGCCGTCGGAAAGTCCCGTTTCCTGCTTTATCGAAACAACGAAATAGTGATTACCGTCGCGGGAGATGGTCGCGGGCACACCCTCGTCGATTTGCGTATATACGCCGTCCTTGTTTATGCTGTTAAACGTAGCAACTTCCTCTTCGGTAAGCTCTGCGTCCTTTGAAAGCATCATAACCTTATGCTGTGCCGCAAGCACTCTCTTTACAGCCGTATCGAGCATTTCGTCGGAGATGATACCGTCCTTATACGCTTGCATATATTCTTCGTAGTGTGTCCTGTTTCTCCTGTTATAGGGCATAGGGATATCGTTGCCTGCGTTAAGTGCAAGTGCTTTCGCCTCGTAGTCGCTGAACTTTGCGCGGATTCCCATCATAACGAGAGCGTCCGTTATCGCAAAGCCGTCGTAGCCTTGCTCGCGGATTATGTCTATAACCTTCTTGGAAAGGCTTGCGGGGTACTTATCGTCGATGTTCACATAGCGGCAATGTTTTGTCATAATACCGTCAAGAAGACCTGCCTCGTCAAGCTTTAAGTAGGGATAAAGTGCGTAATCAAGAAGCTCCTCTTTGGTAAGTGAAGAAATTGCTTCTGCGGTATGAGAGTCGACAGCCTTATCCTGTTTTCCGCCGGGATAGTGCTTTGCAACGTTCAAAACGCCGCCGTCGTGCATACCCTGCGCGATAGCTTTAGCAAGCTCTGCAACCTGTTCTTTATCTGTACCGAGGCTTCTCTGTGAGCCGTCGTGCATATCAACGACGGGATTGCAGACTACGTTATAGCCCATTTTTCTCGCTTCGACACCGCAAGCCTTACCGAATGCGTATGCGTGCTTCGTGCTGCCCGTGGTACCTACTGCGTTATGTCTTCCTACCTTGAAATTGCCTACGCCGCTTTCGCCGTCGGTTATGATGAGGATAGGATAATCGGCAAGCTCTCTTACCTTTGCGATTCTTTCCTTGAAATCGGAGCCTTGTCCTTGCTGTATCCAAACGGAACCGACACAGCGTTTTTTGATGAGTTCGTAGACTAAATCCGTATCTTCTGCGGGGTGGTGAAGAACGAAATTAAGCGTAAGACAGAGTTTTTGTTCGGTAGTCAATTCTTCAAATTTAAGTTCTTTAAGCTCCTTCATAAAGACACCTCGTAACTTTAATTTATTGTATTGCCTAGCGGCATTATAACACGCCTGCCGCATTTTGAAAAGACGCTTTTTTCACAAATTTTTGCACTATATTCCACAGCAATATACTTTCGCGCCTTTCGCACTAAAAAATATTGACAGTGACGGTGCTTATGATATAATTTAGTAAAAAGACGGCACACGCTTCATTGAGGTTATTGTATGGAACTTAAACAGATAGCGCATATAGAATGTGACTTCAAGGAAAAGTTCGGCATACCGCGCCAGAGCGGGCTCGTTATGACGGACGCAAGGATAGTTTTCGAAAAAGAATACGCAAACCCGGATGCGATAAGAGGGATAGAGGACTATTCTCACTTATGGCTCTTGTGGCATTTTTCAAAGACGGAACAAAGCGGCTTTGCCCCGACGGTAAGACCGCCGCGCCTTGGCGGAAACAAGCGTATGGGCGTTTTTGCAACGCGCTCACCCAATAGACCTAACCCCATCGGACTTTCTTCCGTTGAGCTTAAAAAGGCGCAGATCGAAAACGGCGTGCCCGTACTTTATGTTGCGGGCGCGGATTTAGTCGACGGCACGCCGATATTCGACATAAAGCCATATCTTCCGTTTACGGATTTGCACCCCGACGCAAGAGGCGGCTTTGCCGATGAGGTAAAGGAGCACTTTTCAAAAGTAGAGATTCCCGAAAGCGTAAGAGAGGGCGTAGACGAGCACTCGCTTTCCGTTATAAAAGAGCTTCTTATGCAGGATATACGCCCGTCTTACCAAAACGATAAGGACCGCGTATACGGCTTTGTTTACGGAAAATACGACGTAAAATTCAAGTCGCACGACGGAGTGACTACCGTTATAAAGATCGATAAATAAAAAAGAGAGGCGAAAAACCTCTCTTTTCTTTTATCCTTCTATCTGTTTTCCCAAAAACATAGCGGCGGTCTGTACCGTTCTTATATCGGATTCGTCGGGTGCCTTGTATTCGTCTGCGGGAGATATGAGCGCAACGCAACCGACGATGTCGCCTTCTGCCATTATCGGCATAATAACTCTGCCGTAGTATTTTTCGCTGTCGTTTAAAACGGCACATCTTGCCGTGTTACCGATGCAGGTGTAAAGCTTACGGCTTTCGATTATCGCCGAAAGCTCCGAGGATATCTTTTTTTCAAGAAAATCGCGCTTCGTAACACCCGCGCAAGCGATTACGGAGTCTCGGTCGCTTATTATAATGCTGTATCCGCAAGTTTTGTAGAGCGTCTCCGCATATTGCATCGCGAATGAAGACAGCTCTCCTACGGGCGAATATTTTTTGAATATGACCTCGCCCTCGCTGTCCGTATATATCTCCAGGGGGTCTCCCTCTCGTATATGCATGGTGCGCCTTATCTCCTTGGGAATGACCACACGCCCTAGGTCGTCTATGCGCCTAACTATACCTGTTGCTTTCATATATAAATTCTCCTTATCACAATATTAAACAAAATTTTCAAATCGTGGTACTATTATTTGTGATTTGTGGGAATTTATACTGTATGTA
>JAZRTW010000002.1:0-4450 GCA_045652265.1 Eubacteriales bacterium
ATCGGACTTTCCGCGATAGGCGCAAGGCGCGGATACAAAGTTGAGATAGTAGTGCCCGCCTCGATGAGCATTGAGCGTATAAAGCTTATGTGGGCATACGGCGCCGAAGTCGTGCTCACCGACGGCGCTCTCGGTATGGCAGGCGCCATAGATAAGGCAAAGGAGCTTGCGAAAAACGAGAAAAAAGCGTTTATTCCCGATCAGTTTTCAAACGCAGCAAACGCGGAAGCTCACTATAAGACGACGGGGCCCGAGATATATAACGATCTCGGCGACGAGCTGTACGCCTTCGTTGCGGGTATAGGCACGGGCGGTACTATAACGGGCACGGCGAGATACTTAAAGGAGAAAAAGCCTGACGTAAAGATAATCGGCGTTGAGCCCGAAAGCTCGCCGTTTATCACAAAAGGCACGTCGGGTGCGCATAAGATACAGGGCATAGGCGCAGGCTTTATCCCGAGCATACTTGACCTTTCGCTTTGCGACGAGGTTATAGCGGTAAGCGACGCTGACGCACTTTCTACGGGAGCGACGTTACCAAAGACCGAGGGACTTTTGTGCGGAATATCCTCGGGCGGCGCTCTTGCGGGAGCGATAGAATTTGCACGCCGCGGTGTACCTTCGGGAAAAAGCGTAGTTGTTTTGCTTCCCGATACGGGCGAAAGATATCTTTCTTCGGAGATGTTTGAACGATAATGGAAGTTTTTATATTCATACTTGAAATAATCGGCACGGTAGCCTTTGCAATATCGGGCGCGACAGTCGGCATAAAAAAGCAGATGGACTTATTCGGAGTCCTTTGCCTCGGACTTACGACGGCTTGCGGCGGCGGACTCGTGCGTGACGTGATACTCGGCAAACTTCCCGTTATGTTCACGAAAAGCGTGTATGCTCTGACTGCGATAGGCGTGTCTTTGCTCGTATTTATCGTGGTTGCACGGCACGTTAAGACGGGCGGCAGATTTTACGAGACGTTTTTACTTTTAGCGGATAGCTTGGGGCTTGGTATATTCACCGTAGTCGGCATGTCGGCAAGTTACGTAGCGGGTTACGGAGACAGAATATTCCCCACCGTGTTTTTGGGCGTTATAACGGGCGTCGGCGGCGGACTTTTAAGAGACGTTATGGCGGAAGAACCGCCGTACATATTCGTAAAGCACATCTACGCCACGGCTTCGATAATAGGCGCTTTCGTATGCTATTTTGCAAATATTCTGTTCGGCGAGAAAGCGGGTATGCTTTGCGGACTTACCGTTATAGTTATAATAAGACTTCTCGCGGCACGTTTTCATTGGAGCCTTCCCAAAATAAAGCAAAATGAAGAATAATAAAAATGAGCACGGGGATTTCGCCCGTGCTCATTTTGCTTTAGTTATTTAAGCTTCGTCGGTATATTTGTAAGCCCTGAAAGATAGTCAAGAGATACGTTGTAGTATTTTGCCAAAGTGATAAAATGGTGATAGGCATTTCACGCTTACCGCTTTCGTAAAGCTGATATTGCTGTCTTGTGATATTTAAAACAAGCGCTATATCTTCTTGCTTTTTGTCCGCGTCTTCTCTCATATCCTTGAGCCTTTGATAAAAATACATACGTCAGTTGTAAATCGGGAATTTCTCGCAAAGTGCGATAACTTCCTTCGTTATTCTTTCCTTATTTGCATCGAAGTCCGTGATTATTTCCTTTATCCACTTTGCGATAAGGAGCATTTCCGCTTCCTTAAATCCGCGGGACGTTACTGCGGGAGTACCTACGCGTATACCGCTCGTGATGAAGGGGCTTTCGGGATCGTTTGGGATCGCGTTTTTGTTTGCGGTGATGTGAACTTCGTCAAGACGATGCTCAAGCTCTTTACCCGTTACGCCCATGCCACGAAGGTCAAGGAGCATAAGGTGGTTGTCCGTGCCGCCCGAAACGATCTTGATGCCCTGCTCTTTTAAAGCTTCGCAAAGCACCTGCGCGTTTTTAACTACCTGCTGTTGATATGCCTTGAACTCGTCGGTAAGAGCTTCGCCGAAAGCAACAGCCTTCGCCGCGATGATGTGCATAAGAGGGCCGCCTTGCGTGCCGGGGAAGATAGCCTTGTCTATCTTCTTTGCAAGCTCCTCTGTGCAGAGAATAAGTCCGCCGCGGGGGCCGCGTAAGGTCTTATGCGTGGTCGTGGTTACGATCTGTGCGTAGGGAACGGGAGAGGGGTGAAGTCCTGCGGCAACGAGACCTGCGATATGAGCCATATCGACCATAAGATACGCACCGACTTTGTCCGCTATCTCTCTGCAACGCTTGTAGTCGATAATTCTCGAATAAGCGCTCGCGCCCGCTACGATGAGTTTGGGCTTGTGAGTTAAAGCAAGCTCTTCCATTTTGTCGTAGTCGATAGTCTCGGTTTCGGGATCAAGACCGTAGGGGATAACGTTAAAATATTTACCCGAGATGTTGACGGGCGAACCGTGGGAAAGGTGTCCGCCTTCTGCAAGGCTCATACCCATAACCGTATCACCGGGCTCAAGAAGCGCGAAAAATACTGCAAGGTTTGCGTTAGCTCCGGAGTGGGGCTGAACATTTGCGTGCTCTGCGCCGAAGAGCTTCTTTGCTCTTTCTCTTGCGATCTCTTCCGCTACGTCAACGCATTGGCAACCGCCGTAGTATCTTTTTGAGGGATAACCCTCTGCGTATTTATTGGTAAGAACACCGCCTGCGGCAAGAAGCACTGCCTCGGAAACGATGTTTTCGGACGCGATAAGTTCGATGTTGTGTCTTTGACGGGAAAGCTCCGCTTCACACGCATCTGCTACTTCTTTGTCATAATTTTTGAGTTCTTCAAAAAATTTCATTTTTAACTCCTTGTTGTATTTTACAAAATTCATAATTATTATATCAAAAGAAAATCCCGCAGTCAAGCCCTTTTACCGTTTTACCAGGATAAAATTTCACACAAAAAACAGTAATAAAGTATAATACATATAAGAAACGCGGATATTGACTTATAAGCGTATTTATGGTATACTGAACTACTGTAGAATTTTGTAGCACGGACGGGAATTATGGACATTTCAATTACACCCAAAAAGCTCTACGGAACCGTATCGGCACCGAAGAGCAAATCTATATGCCACAGAGCTTTAATATGCGCGGCTCTTTCCGATAAGCCTACGAGGCTTAACGTCACGGATCCGCCCTACGACGTAAAAAAGACGATAGAGCTTTTGCGTATAATAGGGGCGAAGATAACCGTCGCTCCCGATTATATCGACGTCGTGCCGATAAGCACGATGCCCGATGAAGCGGTATTTGACTGCGGCCAAAGCAGCAGTACGCTTCGCTTTGCCATACCCATTGCGGCGTCTTTGGGTATAAGCTCCGTTTTCACGGGTAATCTTTCGACGGAGCATATAGTTCCGCTTATGGATTCTATGAAAAATCACGGCTGCAGCTTTGAAAGCTCTACGCTTCCCATAAGAATGACGGGCAAGATAAAAAACGGCACTTACTATATTCCTGCATACGAAAGCTCGCAGTTCGTATCGAGTCTTCTTATGGGACTTGCTAGAACGGAAGGGGAGAGCAGAATAGTACTTCTCCCGCCCATAAATTCGAAGCGGTATATCGACCAGACCGTTTCGGTGCTTGAAAGCTTCGGAGCGAATATAGAGATTGAGCCCGACGGATATATCATTCACGGTCGCCCCTTCGTATCTCCGGGGCAGTTTGAGGTGGAAGCGGACTATCCCGCATCTTCCGTGTGGCTTGCTACGGGCGTCGGCGTAAAGGGACTTTCGATGAAGTCACAGCAGGCAGACGAAACGGTTATAGACGTTCTCGTTTCGATGGGAGCGCTTATATTTGAGATGGACGGCGTTTTGCATTGTAACAGCTCAAATCTCCACTCGTTTTGCTTACACGCATCGCAGTTTCCCGATATAGTCACCTCCCTTTGTGCCGTAGCGGCTACGGCGCAGGGCACGAGCCACATTATGGGTGTCGGCAAGTTAAAACATAGAGAAAGCGACAGACTTGAGGGAATATGTAAGCTTATAAACGCCCTCGGCGGAAAGGCTTATTCTTTCGAGGAAGATATAATAATCGAGGGAACGCCGAAACTTCGCGGCGGAGAAGCGCCCTGCGGAGGCGACCACAGACTCGTGCTTGCGGCGGCTGTAATGTCCTGCAAGTGCGAAGAACCCGTAATAATCAAAAATGCCGAGGCGGTCGCCAAGTCCTACAGCAGCTTTTGGAGCGATTTCACGTCTGTAGGCGGAGTATACGACGTTATCAGGATGTAGATATGGAAAAATATATAAGCCGAGAAGACTCGGCAAAGCAGGATAAATTCAGAGAAAAAAACAGAGAATACGTCACGGCTTTGGAAACGAAGCTTCAAAGGAAACTTACGGCACAGATAGTGACCTACGGTTGCCAACAAAACGAAGCGGATTCCGAGATAATCGCGGG
>JAZRTW010000003.1:0-4427 GCA_045652265.1 Eubacteriales bacterium
TCATCGCGTAAAGATAATATACTTTTTACGTATTCTTCCGCTTCCTCTGTGCACATTCTCATTCTGTGAGATCCGACAGAGGAATTAGGGTAGGGAGCGTGGTCGGAAAAGCCGAGATATTTGATACCGTTTTTTATGGCAGCTTCGACGTATTCACGGTCTTCGCCGTCGGCGTGACGGCATCTTGCGGGATGGGTATGGTAATTTGCGATTATTGTATATTCCTTTCAAAAGCAATCACGCTGATTTGAACAATTCTTATTTTATATCAATTAAATTTGATTTGCAACAGTTTTTGAAAAAAATCTTGACAAGAGAGGGTATGTGAGTGTAAACTTTACAAAGAAAAGAGGCAGGATTATGATAATAGATTTTCACACCCACGCATTTCCCGATAAAATTGCAAAAAGGACGATAGAGCATCTTGAAGCCATAACCGTTGAAAATACTCCCATGCACGCCCATACGGACGGCACGGTTGATTCATTGCGCTCGGTGCTTCGCCAAGGCGGAGTCGAGCTCGGAATAGTTATGCCGATATGCACTCGCGACGGTCAAAGCGACAGCATAAACCGCTTTGCCGAGGGCATACGCTCGGACGGACTTTTATCTTTCGGAAGCGTTTTTCCGTATCAAAAGGACAGATTTGAGGTAATAGACGACCTTGCACGGCGCGGCTTTAAGGGTATCAAGCTCCACCCCGAATATCAGGACTGCGAGATTGATTCCGACGAATGCGCCGAGATAATAGGAAAAGCCGAAGAGCTCGGTATGTACGTCACCGTCCACGCAGGATACGACCCCGCCTATAAGGCACCGTTTAAATGTACGCCGCAAAAGGTCGCCGAGCTTTTAAAAAGAGTGTCGGGCAGAAACCTGATACTTGCCCACCTCGGAAGTCAGGGAATGTGGGAAGACGTTTTGGATATTTTATGCGGCAGGGATATTTATTTTGACACGGCGGCTCTGTGCGGAAATATTACGCCCGAAACGTATAAAAAAGTTATCGAAAAGCACGGCGCAGATAAGATATTATTTGCCTCCGACTGCCCGTGGGAAGACCCAAAAGACAGCTTAAAGCTCCTTCGCTCTCTCGGACTCTCAAACGAGGAATACGAGCTTATAACACACAAAAATGCAGAAAGATTGTTAAAACTATGAACTACGTTGCAACCTGCCTTTTCGGTATGGAAAAATTCATAA
Source organism: Eubacteriales bacterium (assembly GCA_045652265.1). Classification (GTDB taxonomy): domain Bacteria; phylum Bacillota; class Clostridia; order Oscillospirales; family CAG-272; genus CALCTE01. The sequence continues at coordinate 1,204 of JAZRTW010000003.1, forward strand.
GTGACGATATCGCCGCTCTCGGATATAAAAAGACGGACTCCATTGACGGAAGAGTATTTTTCGAGGGTGACGAAAGCGCCGTCGCAAGATGTAATATGTGGCTTCGTACCGCAGAGTGCCTTTATATAGAAGTCGGCAGAGCCAAAACCTTGAGCTTTGAAGAGCTTTTTGAATCCGCATTTTCTTTACCGTGGGAAAACTTTATCGGCAAAAGCGACGCCTTTCCCGTATCGGGACATTGTATAAAATCGAAGCTTGCGAGTATACCCAACTGCCAGAAGATAGTCAAGAAAGCCATCGTAAAAAGGCTGTCGCAGAAATACGGCATCGAATGGTTTGAGGAAAGCGGCGCAAGTATAGGTATCGAATTTTTCATTTTCAAGGACGTTGCGTATTTTATGATAGACACGAGCGGCGTCGGACTTCATAAAAGAGGCTATCGCCTTATGCAAAACGACGCGCCGCTTCGTGAAACGCTTGCGGCGGGACTTGTAAATATTTCAAGGCTTCAAAAAGACGAGATGCTGTGGGACCCGATGTGCGGTTCGGGAACTATCGCCATAGAAGCGGCAAGAAAGCTTCTCAATATCGCTCCCGGTATCGACAGAAACTTCCGCTTTGAAGAATATCCGTGGTATGATGAAAAATTCATACGCCTTGCAAGAGAAGAAGCAAACGACGCCGTACTTGCCGATAAGCTTGATATATTCGCAACGGATATCGACGAAAAGGCTTTAGCCGTCGCCGATGAAAACGCAAAAAGAGGCAGAGTAGGGGATAAGATAAGATTCTTTAAGCTTGACGTTGGCAAATTCTATAACCCGCAAAAACGCGGCACGGTCATAACCAATCCACCTTATGGGGAAAGACTTCTCACTCACGAGGAGGCACTTGCGCTTTATAAGAAGATGGGCAGAGCGTTTTCGGTTGTCGAAAGATGGCATCTTTATATCCTTTGCGGTAACGAGAGCTTTGAGGAAGCCTTCGGAAAGAAAGCGGATAAAGTCCGTAAGCTATATAACGGAATGCTTAAATGCAATTTGTACGAATACTTTAAAAGATAAGAAAAACCGAGGTGAAATCACCTCGGTTTTTAATGTATTCGGTTTATTCTTCGGGAACCAAAAGTCCGTATTCTCCGTCGTTTCTTTTGTATACCACGTTTAATTTATCCGTGTCGGAATTCTTGAAAATGAAGAACTGATGCATTAAAAGCTCCATTTCGGTAATAGCTTCTTCAACGTCCATATTTCCGATTTTAAAATTCTTCGTTTTAACTACGGTAGGCGTTATTTCGGGCTCGGGAGCTGAATATTTGTCAAACGCGCCGTCGCGAAGTCTCTTTTTAAGACGAGTCTTGTTTTTTCTTATCTGTCCTTCCAGTATATCAACCGCCTTTTCGATGGCGGATATATAGTCCGTATCGTCCACCTCGCTTCGATAGAAGGTGTCCTTATACAAGATGGTCACCTCTACCTTTTTGCGCTCGTTTTTGAGTTCTCTGAAATTTACGGTCGCTTCCGTGTCGTCGGAGAAGAATTTGTCAAGCTTTGCGAGCTTCTTCTGTACCATGTCCTTCTCTTTGTCGGTGAGGCTTACTTTCTTGAAAACGAATCTTGCTGTCATATAGGTTCTCCTTTCGCGTTTGTTTGAGGCTTATCCTCAAGCATATTATACTACAATATATACAAAAAAATCAATAGTTTTGCCAAAAAAATATTAAAATGATACAAAGAATTTTTAAAATATGTAAAAATTTTAAAAAAATTGTGTAATTCTTGCACAATGGAAAATTTTGTGCTATAATATATGTATCTGCAAGTAATTATAAAAGCACTTTTTATGCATCGGAAAGGATAGATAAATATGAAACTCGGTATAGTGGGACTTCCCAACGTAGGAAAGAGTACCCTCTTTAACGCTATAACAAACGCAGGTGCGGAGGCGGCAAACTACCCCTTTTGCACCATTGAGCCCAACGTAGGAGTCGTCGCCGTTCCCGACGAAAGACTTGACGTTTTGGCAAAGATGTACGAGCCCGAAAAATATACGCCTGCGGTAATTGAATTCGTCGATATCGCGGGACTCGTTAAGGGTGCGGCAAACGGTGAAGGACTCGGAAACAAATTCCTTTCTCATATCCGCGAGGTCGACGCTATAATTCACGTGGTACGTTGCTTTGTAAACGACGACATCACTCACGTCGAGGGAAGCATCGATCCGAGAAGAGACGTGGATATCATCAACTACGAGCTCATTTTGTCGGATATCGAGATAATCTCAAGAAGAATCGACAAAACGCAAAAGCTTTTGAAGGGCGACAAGAGCCTTGAAGGAGAGCTTAAGTTACTTGAAAGAGTAAACGAGGCTTTAAATAACGGTATTTCCGCAAGAGCCGTTGAATTTACGGAAGACGAAGCGGAAATAATGAAGGATATACCCCTTCTTTCAATGAAGCCCGTAATATACGCGGCAAATATTGCCGAAGCAGACGTTGCTAAAGACCCGATGACCATCGACGCATATAAAGCGCTTGCGGAATTTGCAAAAGAAGAGGGAAGCGGCATACTTCCCATATCCGCCGCTATCGAAGCGGAGATCGCGGCTCTTGAAAAAGACGAAAGGGCTATGTTCCTTGAAGAACTCGGACTTTCTTCAAGCGGACTTGATAAGCTCATAAAGGAGTCCTACAGCTTGCTCGGACTCATAAGCTTCCTCACGGCAGGGCCCAAAGAGGTAAGAGCTTGGACGATAAAGAAGGGCTATAAAGCGCCCCAAGCAGCAGGAGAGATACACTCCGATTTCGAAAGAGGCTTTATCAGAGCCGAGGTCATCTCTTACGAAGATCTCGTAGAGGTGGGCCCACCCGCCGCCGCTAGAGATAAAGGACTCATAAGAAGCGAAGGCAAGGAATACGTTGTTCGCGACGGAGACGTTATAGTATTCAGATTTAACGTGTAAAATCAAGTAACGGAGGTCGTTATGGAGCTCGTTTACACAGGCAAAAAGACCGAAGAGGCGATAATTGAATACGCGGAGCTTTACAAAAAGGAGATAACCGTTGACACGGATAATTCCATTTTGATGAAGGGTGACGCCTTTTTTGCCATGTCTTCGCTCGCGAAAGAGTTTGAAGGCAAGGTTGACCTTGTGTATTTTGATCCCCCTCGCAACGGATTTATGGCGTCGGGCGCTCCGAGACCGAAACTCAAGACGGAGGAATA
>JAZRTW010000004.1:0-5212 GCA_045652265.1 Eubacteriales bacterium
ATTCTCACTTCTTTATTACGATAAGGAAGCGGGCTTTAACTTCCTTGTAAACCTCAAGGGCAGAGATGATATCAAAGGCCCCGTAGAATACTCTGCGTCACTTACGAACTTAAGACCCGATCCCGTACGTATATTCCCCGAAGAAATTTTCACTGCAAGCTTTCCTTTTGATACCGTACCTACGGCTTGGAGAGTTGCAAAGGAGTCGGGACTTGCAGAAGGCGTAAAGTGGCGCAAGGGCACGTCTTACTTTGAAGGCACGGGTATTTATAAGGATATCCTTACCGATGGCACAAGCGTAGTTTGCGAAACAAGTACAATACAGGACTTCAACCGCAACGGTATGATACCTATGGTATACCTCGATGCTGACACGAAAGGCGCTTACGTAGGCGTTGAGTGGACTAGCCAGAGAATATTTGCAGAGGGCACGAAGGACGGCGTAGACGTACGCGTAGACTACAGAGAAAACTTTACGACGAGGGTAACGTGCGACGAGCCCTTCACCATAGCACCTATTTATATAGGAAGCTACGTAGGCGACATCGAAGACGGCTCCAACGAGTTCAAGCGCTGGTTCTTCCTTGAGAAGACTCCCAAGAAGATGCTTTACGATGAAAACGAGCCTTTAACACAGATTGACGCGCAGGTAGAAGCCGATAAATGCAAAGAGTACGGCATACAGTCAATAAAGATCGACTACGGCTGGTGGTCAAACGAAAGACTTGACAGCGAGGCGCAAAGCTGGGGACATTGGAAATACTACGAGGGCTCTTGGAAGGTTCGCGCTGAATATATGTTCAATTTCCTCAAAAAATACGGCGCTACCACGCTTGAGGAGTGCAGTGCATATTTTGACAAGCTCGGACTTAACTGGACTATCTATGTGCTTTTGCACGATTCACAAAAAGAGCTTGAGGGCGACGATTTAATGACGAGCATCGGCCCCACCGCTCACCCCGAGTGGTTTGCAGGCAGAAAGATCGCCGGAAAATGCCCCGTTGCCGACCTTGGAAATAAGGAATGCGTTGACTACTGCAAGCGTAAGCTTGAAGAATTCTTTACCGAAAGCGGAATTAAGAGCTGGAGAACCGACTTTGAGCCTATAGCATACCGCTCCGAAAGAGAAAACCGCCACGACGCAAACGGCACGGACGTACAGTATTGGTGCTCAAAGGGCTTTTATGATATCGTCGACCATCTTATCGAGAACGTCCCCGGCTTCAGATACGAGTCTTGCTCATCGGGCGGCTCTATGAAGGACTACGCGACGATGCGCCGCGCAACTATCTTCAATAACGACGACTCCGCGGACTTTGCAAGCCTTCGCACGACATTCTACGATTCGTCTTATTGCTTCCCGCCCGCGCAGCTTCAGTGGCCTCTTGATCCTTGCAGCTTCACACCCGAAAGCGAAAAATATTATTGCGGTTACGGCGACAAAGATTTCGGATTCCGCTCTCTCATTATGGGCCCCGTACACCTCGCAAGCTGGGAAGGAAGTGCATCGTTCGAAAAATATAAGATGCTTGATTACTATAAGGAGTACATTAACCTCCACAACGAAAAGGTAAAGCATCTTATAAGACACGCAAATCTTTACCATACGCTTCCTCGCCCCGACGGAATCCATTGGGACGGTATGCAGTACGGTATGGATCACAGTGTAAACGGCAGTAAGATTCACGGTGCGGCGTTCATCTTCAAGCCCTCCGACCAAGACGGCGACAGCAAGCATATCACTATAAGAGGACTTTGCCCCGACGCTATATACAAGGCAGACTTCTATGAAAGAAAAGAGCAGAGCTTCGTTGCAAGCGGCAAGGAGATTATGGAAAAGGGCATCACCGTACATTTTGACGGCACTCCCGCAAGTGACATAATATTCTTCGAGCTCGTATAATGAATTTCCCGCCTCGCTTTGAGGCGGTAAAAATTTTTGTCTTGCAAATATTTTAAAATATTTTCTCAAAGTTATTGACAAGTGCAAAGTTATTTGATATACTATACAAGCTAACTTTAAGAGCAAAGAAGGGCCTTTAGCTCAGTTGGTTAGAGCTCCCGGCTCATAACCGGTCGGTCCCGGGTTCGAGTCCCCGAAGGCCCACCAAAAAACAAAAGCACTTACGAGAGTAAGTGCTTTTGTTTTTTTGTTTGTGTCCGAAGGGCACAACATCATTACGCGCGACAGCGAGTACATCATTCGACCGTTTGCGGTCAACATCATTCATTTCGGCGAATACAAAATGACGTTGCAACTCATAAAAGGATATCTAAATCGTTTAATCTTTTTTATTTACAAAACGCAAATTTTGTAGTATAATGCTATAAAGAGGTGTTGCAGTTGGAAACGATAATTTACAACCCTTTGGAAGAGTATGAGAAAAAGTTCAAAGACGATCATCTTGCAAAAACAAGCGAATTTTTCGAAGCTCTTGTAAAGAAATCGGGAATAAATATCAGCGAAAACCGAGAAACCGTAAAACAGTATAATGTCTACAAAGAAAATATCAAAAAGTTAAAACGAAAGCGCAACTGGCTTAGGTTTTTCCGCGTCCTTATGATAATCACGCTTATTTTGATACCGATAGTCATTTGGAAGATGACACCGAAAATACGGAAACTTAAAGAAGAAATAGAACATGCTTCCGATAAAGCAGACGAACTTCTTCGTAAAGCGTATGAGCAAATGGCACCGTTAAACAGACTTTTCGGTGAAAGGGACTGCCTGGAGCTTATAGAGAAAACGGTTCCGCTCTTGGATTTTGAAGAATATTTTACCGCCGAGCACGAGCTTGATATGATAACGAATTTCGATTTCGGTGAAAAACTTGACAGGGAACAGTCCACACTTGACGTGCTTTCGGGAAGATATAACGAAAATCCGTTTTTATTTGAAAATAAACTCGTTCACAGAATGGGAATGGAGACCTACCACGGATATAAGACGATTCATTGGACGGAGATATACAGAGACTCGGAGGGACGCAGGCAAACACGCACGCGCTCGCAAACGCTTCACGCGTCGGTAACGAAGCCAAAGCCCTTTTACAGCACGCAGGTCGTCTTAAATTACGGCTCGCAGGGCGGCCCCGAACTTTGCTTTTCGAGAGATGCTTCGCACTTACATAAAAAAAGCGAAGGTCAACTTGAAAGGCACATAAAAAGAGGCGAGAAGAAGCTAAAGCGAATGACCGATAAGGCGATCAAAGAAAACGACGATTTTGTGAGTATGGCAAACTCCGATTTTGAAGTCTTGTTTGACGCGCTTGACAGAACGAACGAGGTGCAGTTCAGAACCTTATTCACACCGCTTGCGCAAACGAATATGGTCGACCTCATACTCTCAAAAACGGGCTACGGCGACGACTTTAATTTTTATAAACTCAACAGAATGAATACGATAATCACAAACCATAGCCAAGGCAGAGCGATAAAGCTCACACCGGAAGCTTACGTTTCATATTCGTTCGACGTTATCAAGGATAACTTCATAAATAAAAATACGGAGTTTTTCCGCGCGGTATATTTTGACTTTGCACCGCTTTTGGCGATACCGATGTATAGAGAACGCCCCGTCCATTCCTTAAAGCCGATTCCTGACCATGCAAGTCTTTATTCGCAAAGGGAATGCGAAGCACTCGCAAACTTAGTTGAAAAGTACCGCGTCGTTCATCCAAGCTCAAAGACCGAGGCGATAATCAAGTCAAAATATCAGTGCACGGACGGCAAGTTGGATAAGACTTCAGTCACTTCGTATTCTTACGACATACTCAAACGCATAGATGTCATTCCCGTATGGGGCGGCGACGGCAGATTGCATAACGTAAACGTGCCGTGGGACGACTACATACCGCTTGAGTATTACTCAAGTTTCAACGTAGCAACGGAAGACGCAGCTTTAGACGGCGAAGTACTTGCAAGGCATAACGGCCTTTGCATATTTAGTTAAATATAATAAAAGGAGAAATACAAATGGCAAATCAGTTAGACGAACTCAATCCCGAAATAAGAGAAGAAGGTCTTGACACGAACGTAATAGTGAAAAAGCTTCCTGCAGAAGTTGGAGCCGGTTCAAAAGTATTTGAAATATTACTTTGGATTCCTTTAATAATTCCCGGACTTATCTTCTTGTTTATGAAGATAAACGCACAAAAGCACTTCGATCAGCTTCAACAAAAGATCCAGCGCAACGCATCGCAAATCGACAACTACCTTGAGCAGAGAGTAATGGTGCTCCAAAACTGCGCAAGACTTCTTGATAAGGCTATCGACCTTGATAAGAGCACTTTCGAAAATATTGCAAGATACAGATCGGGAAATGCAAATAACGACGACGTTCGTAACGAAGTGGGTGATAAGATCGAAAGCATTTCAAGAGATATCAACGTCGCTGTCGAAAATTATCCCGACCTCAAGGCTCACCGCGAGATCGCCGATGCAATGCAGCAGAATATGTATCTGCAAAGAGAAATAACCGCCGCAAGAGAGCTTTACAACGATACCATCAACGAGTGGAACAAGGATATTTTCGCATGGCCCACGAAGAAGATCGTTGCGGCAAAGAACGGCTATACCACGAGAATTCCTTTCGTTGCATCGAAAGAGGTCAAAGAGCAGGCAAGAAGCGTATTCTTCTAATGATATATTGTACAAAAATCGGGCTTCAAAAGCCCGATTTTTGTATTGATTTATTCATTATTTTATTGTATAATTAAAGTTAGAGGAAAATTAAAATAACGAAGGCGGAAATGTCAAAATATATAAGCAAAGTCTCGCTTACGATCGCCATAATAATACTGTTCGTACCGACGATAATCGGATTTATATATATAAATTCAAATGACGGAGTAAAAACTCCCGACCTGCCGGAAGATGCGAATTTTGAGATAAGCATTACAGACGGCGTCGATACGGAAAAGCTCGGCGAAAGTGCGACGACGCTTGTAGTATCCGACTTAAATCTATCGAATGCGGTTGTTGATACGTCAACGGTTGACAGAAGCGACGAACTTAAATATGAGATGAAGATAGTCACCAAGAGAGGCGGCATTATCGAATCCGAAAACGTGTACGTTTGCTATATTACAAACGACGTAGATAAATGCTATTTCGTCAAGGACGACGTTATATGCAGATTTTCCGCAAGTACCGCCGCAGAGCTTTTAAAGCTCTCCGTGTGCCAGAGAACGATAACTTACGTTGAGGCTCC
>JAZRTW010000005.1:0-2446 GCA_045652265.1 Eubacteriales bacterium
GTCCCTCATCGAATTTATCTCCGACGGACAAACGCTTACCCAAGGCATATTCCCTTCGTATATCGCAGGGAAGCGCACCTTACGCGTAAAAAACGCAAGCTTCGGCACGACAAGCCTTCCGTTAAAGTCGGGCATATCGTATTGGAATATCTCTCCTCGATCATACTGCCCGTAAGAAAGCGTAACGTCACCCTCTTTCACCTCGGGCACGCAAAGCTTCATATAGGGATTATTTTCAAGCTCGTCCGCGTCAAGCTTCCTTGCGTTTTTGAAAACTTGCGCTATATAGTCGCCCTCGGCGACGTCGCCGAGCGATATCATTCTGCAGAATTCACGTATTACGTAATATTCCTCGAAGTCGCCCTTCATAAGCCCGAGACTTTCAAGCTCCGAAAGCTCTTCCTTGCTAAATTCGGCTCTTGCGTCGGAAAGTTCCTTTTCCGTGTAGCGCACTACGGGGAAATCTCTCGCTATCACCGTACCTATAGCGGCACTTATTTGCATTGATTCTTCTCTTTTCAAATTATCACTTCCTTACGTAACGATTATACCATAAAAATTCTTATTTTACAACGATGTTGATGGGTAGACATTTGTGGTGCTTCTGCACTATTATTTATTACCTATCAAAAATCTACTGTAGAGAAAAGTGAATAGTTAAGAGTGAAAAAGTAAAAATCGACAAACCACTTTCGAGGTTTGTCGATTTTTGGTGACCCGTGGGGGAATCGAACCCCCGTTTCCAGCGTGAGAGGCTAGCGTCTTGACCGCTTGACCAACGGGCCTTAAAAACACTTGCTTCTTTCAAAGCAAGTGTGGTGACCCGTACGAGAATCGAACTCGTGTTTCCGCCGTGAAAGGGCGATGTCTTAACCGCTTGACCAACGGGCCTCTTTTATTTTTTGGGAAAGTGGTAGCGGAAGGTGGACTCGAACCGCCGACCGTACGGGTATGAACCGTATGCTCTAGCCAACTGAGCTATTCCGCCATATTAAGTTCAGTTGCTTTCCCAAGTGCTTTACAAGTATATCAAACAATTTTCGCTTTGTCAATAGCTTTTTTGAAAAAATTTTAGTATACTTGCTTTTATCTGCATTAAATATTTGACAAGGGTGTATAATTGTGATATAATATTATTAACGTATTATGTTCGGGACGATTGGAGCATATACCTAAAACAATTTAAGCCGATTTTTCGAAACTGCCCTCCCTCCGTTTTGGGCGTGCTTTTTCATAAGATCGGTACATAGTTTCGTGGTCTAACTGCGGTTAGGCTTTATTGTCTTTGTAATTTTACGTATAAATCAAATTTATTTAAATAGGAGAACAAATGGCTAAAAAGAAATCAAATCAAGCCGCTTCCGAAACGGCAACCGGTAAGCTCCGCGTGATCGCTTTAGGCGGACTCGGTGAGATCGGAAAAAACATCACCGCATTTGAGTACGGCGACGATATTATGCTCGTCGACTGCGGCGTATCCTTCCCCGACGACGAAATGCTCGGCATAGACCTCGTTATCCCAGATTTTTCATATCTTGAGAAAAACGCGGACAAAATAAGGGGACTCGTCATCACTCACGGGCACGAAGACCACGTCGGAAGTATCCCGTATTTTTTGAAAAAAGTAAACGTTCCCATATACGGAACGCCCCTTACTCTCGGTATCATCGAGCACAAGCTTTCCGAAGCGTCCATCGCTGATATCGCAAAGTTAAACGCCATAAAGGGCGGCGACAAATTTAAGCTCGGCATATTCGGCGTGGAAGCAATAAGCGTCACACACAGCATCGCGGACGCCGTGGCTTACGCGATAACAACACCCGTAGGCACGGTCATCATAACGGGTGACTTCAAGGTGGACTTAACGCCTATCGACGGACATATCGACCTTGCCCGTTTCGGAGAGCTCGGTAATAAGGGAGTGCTTTTACTTATGAGCGACTCCACCAACGCAGAGCGCCCGGGAAGCACGCTCCCCGAAAGAATCGTCGGTGAAAATCTTGACAACATCTTTAACCAGTATAAAAACAAGCGCATAATCATCACCACCTTCTCGTCTAACGTTCACAGAGTACAGCAGATAATCAACGCCGCTATACATTACGGCAGAAAAGTTGCCCTCACAGGAAGAAGTATGCTCAACGTCATCGACGTTGCGACGCGTCTGGGATACATTCACGTGCCCGAAGGCGTACTCATAAACATCGACGAGATAAACCGCTACAACCCCGAACAGATAACGATCATAACGACGGGTACGCAGGGCGAGCATATGTCCGCTTTATACCGTATGGCGTTCGCGGAGCATTCGAAGGTTAAGCTTGGCCCGAGTGACGTGGTCATCTTCTCCGCTTCCGCTATACCCGGAAACGAAAAATTCGTAGATAAAGTAATAAACGAGCTTATGTCAAACGGTATAAAGGTGCTTCACAGCGCGATCGCGGAC
>JAZRTW010000006.1:0-2560 GCA_045652265.1 Eubacteriales bacterium
AAACGGTGCGAAGATAGTGTCAAAGCTCGTTTATCACGACGACGTCAGCCTTCACGGAAGCAAGAATGCGGGAATGACGAATATGGCGAGAGTTTACGGAAAAAAAGGTGCCGTTTTGACTACGGCAATAGATATGCTCAAGACCGTACTTTGCGTATTCGTCGGATGCTTTCTCGGCAACGTGACGTTTTTGCCGTACGTAGCGGGACTTTGCTGTATGATAGGACATTCTTTCCCTATATATTTCAAATTTAAGGGCGGCAAGGGTATACTCGTCGGCGCATCCGTTATGCTTTGCACCTCGATACCGACATTCGTGATTTCTCTTGCGATCTTCGGAATCCTCGTGGCATTTACGAAGTACGTTTCACTCGGTTCAATAATGGCATCTCTTATGTATCCTTTCGTGCTTAACCGAATGAATGCACTTTTTTATCATTATCCCATCAACTTCCAATTTGCCGAAATGTTTGCATTCGTAATGGCTTGCATCACGATTTTCCTTCACAGAGAAAATATAAAGCGTCTCGGAAACGGTACAGAGAACAAAATAGGGAAGAAAAAGAAGGAGGGCAACGAAAATGGCAATTAAAGTGGCTTTCGTATCACTTGGCTGCCCTAAAAACCAAATAGACACCGAGATAATGCTCGCGCACCTTCTTTCCGAAGGCTTTGAACTCGTACCCGAGGATATAAACGCGGACGCTGTAATAATCAACACCTGCGGCTTTATTCAGGGCGCAAAGGAAGAGGCAATAGAGAATATCCTTGACGTCGCGTGGCTTAAAGAAAACAGAAGCCTTAAAGCGATAATCGTCACGGGTTGCCTCGTTGAGCGCTATAAAGAAGAGATACTCTCGGAACTTCCCGAGGTAGACGCTATCGTCGGTTGCGGCTCAATACACGAAATATGCGATGCCGTAAGAGCGGCGCTTGAAAAGAAGGGCTACGTTGACATAAAGCCCGTAAACGAGCTTAAGCTCGGCGGCGACAGAGTCATCACGACGCCTTCTTATACGGCGTATTTAAAAATCGCGGAGGGCTGTTCAAACTGTTGCAGCTATTGCGCGATCCCTTCGATAAGAGGAAAATACCGCTCTCGCACGATGGAGGATATCGTAGCGGAAGCAAAGGTCTTAACAGATCTCGGCTCGAAGGAGATAATCGTCGTCGCGCAGGATACAACCCGCTACGGCATCGACCTTTACGGCGAATATAAGCTCCCCGAGCTTCTTGAAAAGCTTTGTGAGAACAAAGACATAAAGTGGATAAGATTGCTTTACTGCTATCCCGAGCTCATAAGCGATGAGCTTGTAAAAGTAATGGCTGAAAACGAGCAGATCGTAAACTATATCGATATGCCCATTCAGCATATAAACGATGATATTCTCGCTAAAATGAACCGCCGCGGCGGAAGTGATGCTATTGTCACGGCAGTCAAAAAACTTCGAAGTGCGATGCCCGACATAGTGATAAGAAGTACGGTAATATGCGGATTTCCCACGGAAACGAGAGCGCAGTTTAACGAGCTTTGCGAATTCCTTGCAAAGACTAAATTCGAACGCCTCGGCGCATTTGCATATTCCGCGGAGGAGGGTACGAAAGCGGCAGGCATGGACGGTCAGCTTTCCGAAAAAGAGAAAACCAGACGCGCGGATATCATTATGGATAAGCAACAGCAGATAGTCGAGGAATATAATACAAGCCGTGTTGATACGGTCATTGATGTGCTTTGCGAGGGCTACGATAACGCAAATAAGATATACTTCGGAAGAAGCGCGGCAGATGCTCCCGATATTGATGCGAAAGTTTATTTTAAGAGCAAGACGAGACGCATTTCGGACGGTGAAATAATCAAAGTGAAGATCACGGATACGATTGATCTTGACCTTTTAGGCGAAACCGTGTAAAAGAAGCTCAAAATATTGAGAAAATGGAAAAAATTACTTGAAATTCCGTTTATTGCGTGATATAATTAATCGGATATGTAAAAAATATTATATATAAACAATTAGGAGGAAAAAGCAAATGGCAAAAAAGTATGTCTACTTGTTTACCGAAGGTAACGCATCTATGCGTGAGATCCTCGGCGGTAAGGGTGCAAACCTTGCTGAAATGACCAACATTTTCAAGGAAAAATTCCCTGAAAGAAACCCCGTTCCCCAGGGCTTTACGATTCCTACGGAAGCCTGCACACAGTACTATGAGGACGGCAGACAAATCAACGATGAGATCATGGCTCAGATCAATGAGTACATCGTAAAGATGGAAGAAGTAACCGGCAAAAAGTTCGGCGATAAGGAAAATCCCCTTCTCGTTTCCGTTCGTTCCGGTGCAAGAGCTTCCATGCCCGGTATGATGGATACCATCCTCAACCTCGGTCTTAACGAAGAGGTTGTTGAGGTTATGGCAACGAAGTCCGGCAATCCCAGATGGGCTTACGACTGCTACAGAAGATTTATTCAGATGTACTCCGACGTCGTTATGGAAGTCGGCAAGAAGTATTTTGAGGAGCTCATCGACGAGATGAAGGCAAAGAAGGGCGTTGTTTTCGACGTAG
>JAZRTW010000007.1:0-5333 GCA_045652265.1 Eubacteriales bacterium
ACTGCTCACCCGAAGCCTTGAGCTTTTCCGCCGTATCTGCGGTTATAAGCGCTTCGATAACGGGATCGAGGTTGCCGTTTAATACGTCCTCAAGGCTGTGGAGAGTAAGCCCTATTCTGTGGTCGGTGAGCCTTGACTGTGGATAGTTATACGTACGTATTCTCTCGCTTCGGTCACCCGTACCGACTTGGCTTCTTCTCTCGCCCGCGATCTCCGCGTTATGCTTTTCAAGCTCGGCTTCGTAAAGACGCGTGCGAAGAAGCTTCATCGCCTTATCTCTGTTTTTATGTTGTGAGCGCTCGTCCTGACATTCCACGACCGTACCCGTGGGAACGTGGGTTATTCTTATCGCGGAGTCGGTCTTGTTGACGTGCTGACCGCCCGCGCCGCCGCTTCTGTAAGTATCGACGATAAGGTCGGCGGGATTAATCTGCACCTCGACCTCTTCCGCTTCGGGAAGCACCGCTACGGTTGCCGTGGACGTCTGTATTCTTCCCTGCGCTTCTGTTTCGGGCACTCTTTGAACTCTGTGAACGCCGCTTTCGAATTTAAGCTTCGAATATGCTCTGTCTCCCTCTACGGAGAAGCTTATCTCCTTATAGCCGCCGAGCTCCGTCTCGTTGGAGCTTAAAATTTCCGTCTTCCAACCGAGCTTATCTGCGTACATGGAATACATTCTGTATAAAACCGCAGAAAACAAAGCCGCTTCCTCGCCGCCCGCGCCGCCGCGTATCTCAATGATAACGCTCTTGTCGTCGTTGGGGTCGGAGGGCATGAGAAGTATCTTTATCTCCTCGTTTACCTTTAAAAGCCTTTCTTGAAGCTCCGCCTTTTCTTCTGTACACATCTGTCGCATCTCGGCATCGGGATTTTCCGAAAGCATCATTTCGATACCCTCAAGCTCCTCTCCGATAGTTACGGACTCTCTGTATTTTTCAATTAAAGGAGTAAGGCTCTTGTATTCCTTCGATATCTTCTTGTATTGCTCAACGTCGGAAATTACGTCGGGGTCTTCAAGCTTCTTTTCCAAGTCGAGATATTTTTGCTCGACCTCTTTTAGTTTTTCTGTCATAATGTCTCCGTTATTTCTTTAAAATTCGTTTTATCGCCTTTTCGGCTTTGAGTCTGTCAAGCATAAGCTCTCTGCCGCAGGTCTTGCACTTAAACTTTACGTCAGCGCCCGTTCGAAGCACCTCGAAAAGCTTACCGCCGCAGGGGTGGTCTTTCTTCATTTCGGCAATATCGCCGACAAATATTTCCATAAGCCTCTCACCTAAACAGTATTTCATTTTATTGTAGCACAAAAACCGATATTTATCAATACACTTTGCAAGTTTTTTGCATCTTTAAACAAAAAAGAAAGGAGGCGTTTTGCCTCCCTCTCGGTTAGTTATTAATTGTCTAAAGCCTTACTTGAAATGCGCTCGATAAAGAAAACGTGCTCGTGGTCTTCCCCTTTTTCATTCGGCTCGTCAAGATGCTCTATAACCTCAAGTGCAAGGCAAAGATAGCCCTCTTTTATGTAAAGATAAAAGCCTGAACCCGTGTTATCGTATCGTGAAATCTCATCTGTTATCTTGCTTTCGGCGGTTGCTACCAACTCATCGGTTATATAAGGTATATAGGAAGTGTAATCACAAGTACTGCTTAACAAAGTAAGCTTTTTTTGGCTTTTTGGTAAAGTGATAAAATACCTTCCGTTTTCGTAGGATAAACACGAAGCGTCAAATACTTCCGTTTCGGTGATATGAATCGTGGCCATAGTGTATCCCGCCGTTATATAAATCCAATAATAATCGGTAAAGCCTCCGAATTTAAGCTCAACGGTTACGGGAATATCCTTCTTCAGCAAAACCGTTTCCTCGTCGCCCATACCGTAATTGTCACTGCTTTGCGCACAACGGAGTTTCACTGATATTTCGCGGTCTTCCGAAGACGTCAATTCCATCGTAATCGTATTCTCGGAATACCGAGCACTTCCGACGTAAATATCCTTTACACTCATTCTTATCAGTGAGTCGGATTCGTTTGTGACCTTAAGCTCTACCGTTTCATCTCCCGCGGTGTAGGTTCCGCTGTATGAATAATAAGGACTGTAATTCCAAGCACCTTCAATGGCAATTTTAAGCTCATCTGTCATTTCAAGTGCCTTGCCTTCGCCGAAGTGAGTTTCTACACGGCATATTTGCGAGTAATCGGGTGCCACTCGATAGATCCTTCCCATACTCTCGATCCATTTTGTGCCTATCTCTACGGGATAATCGTAAGTAAGGCCAACGTCAAGCACATCATTTGATATCTTCGGAATAGTTTCACCAGTTTCTTTTGCGCGGTTCAGCGCATCGACAAGCGAATACGACTCGTCGCGATCCGCAACCGTTTTAGTGGAGATACCGCCGCCGTGAGCATCGCAAAAATAACTAAAAAATTCAATTCTTCCGTTGTTTTCGAAATTCTCAAGCTTTTCATCTTCTTTAGTGCCGTTTTCTTCGATTTCGCCGTCGGTCTTTTCGCAAGCAAACAGGCACACGAGCATAGACAGTGCGATAAGCAAAAGTATGAGTTTTTTCATTGGGTTACCCCCTTTCTCAAAAAACACAAAAGCGCACCCTGCGGGCGAAATTTCCCGCGGTGCGCCGAAATTCTTAAATTTTAAGTCGCGGCGCACCTTATTTTTTGTGTGCCATCGGACTCACCCTACCCTTCGTTTCGTCGGATTCCTACTCTGTCGATATTATACCACGTTATCCGTATTTTGTCAAGCAAAGCGTTTTAAAAGAAAAAATACGTGTTGCAAGTTTTTTGCACTTTTTGCATCTTTACAATCATAGAATAGTATGGTAATATATATAAGATAGAGATAAAGCAAATTAAGCCTTGGGAGGTGCCTTGTGGAATTTACCTTTGACGGCGTTAAAATAAATTATACGGACGAAGGAATCGGAAAGTGCGTAGTGTTTTTACACGGTTGGGGAGCTGACTTACACAGCTTCGATTTCGCGATGCCGAGTCTTTCAAACTTCAGAGTCATACGCATAGACCTGCCCGGCCACGGAGAAAGCTTTGAGCCTTGCCGTGTGTACGGCGTTGACGATTTTTCGGATTGCGTTAAAGCTTTACTTAAAAGTGTCGGCGTATCAAAGCCCACGCTCGTCGGCCACTCAAACGGCGGCAGAGTCATAATAAAGCTTCTTGCAGATGGATTTGAGGCAGAAAAAGCAGTCCTCATAGACAGCGCGGGAATCATTCCAAAGCGCAGTTTTTCATATAAATTCAAGGTGTGGAAGTATAAGACTGCCAAAAAGCTAACAAAGCTTTTTTACGGCAAGAAAGCAGATGAAAAGCTCGAAGTGCTCAAAAAAAGCCACGGCTCTGCGGACTACAAAAACGCTTCGGGCGTTATGAGAGATACGATGGTAAAGCTCGTTAATACAGACTTACAGCCCTTGCTTGAAAAGATAAACGTGCCAACCTTGCTTATATGGGGCACGGAAGATACCGCAACGCCCCTTTCCGATGCAAAGCTTATGGAAAAGCTCATAAAGGACAGTGGCCTTGTGGAGCTTTCGGGCGGCTCACATTGGGCATTCGTCGAACAACCGAGAAAATTTATTTCCGTACTTTTAAGCTTTTTGAACAGTTAGGAGGCGTACGATGATAATTTTGAAAAATGCTCTTTTTGCTCTTTCGATACTTTCAATGCTCTTTTCGCTCTGCTTTTGCGGAAGACATTATCTTCATATGTTTCAGCTCTCCTCCTACTATCAAAATCGCTTCTTCAAATGGCAGTTTAAAAACGTAAAGGTCAAAAACATAATTTTCGCACTTATCGCAACGGCGCTTATGGCTCTTGAGCTTTTGGGCGTATGGCACATCTTTCCCTCAGCTCTCGTAATTTGCCTGTCACTTCTTTCCGTGGCGCTCCACAAAGCGCCTCCGCAGAAAAAGAAGCTCGTCTACACGCCCCGTGTAAAAAGGCAGATAGTAATTTTCTTCATAATCTACGCTATAGTTTTTGCACTCGCGATAACGGGCGTGTTCTTTGAAAACGCAGTAAGCTTTATTGCGTGCGTAATACTTGCCGCAAGCTCGTTTATCCCTGCGTTTTGGATATTCACGTCGGGCGTATGTAACGTCCCCGTAGAAAAGTACGTACAGCACGGCTTCGTAAAGGACGCAGAGAAAATTATGGCGTCGATGAAAAACCTCACGGTCATCGGAATCACGGGAAGCTACGGTAAGACATCGTCGAAATACATCTTAAACGCCGTTTTATCGGAAAAATACAATACGCTTATGACTCCCGAAAGCTATAACACACTTATGGGCGTCGTGAAAACGATAAGAGGCTCACTCTCGCCGCTTCATCAAATATTCATCGCCGAAATGGGTGCAAAGCACGTCGGCGAGATAAAAGAAATAGCAGAGCTTGTCAAGCCGAGCGTATCGCTGATAACGACCATCGGCGTACAGCACCTCGAAAGCTTCGGTAGCGAAGAAAATATCCAAAAAGCAAAATTCGAAATAGTCGACGCACTTCGTGAAGGCGGCATGGCAGTTTTAAACTATGACTGCGATAAGATAAGAGAATACAACACCCATGAAAATACGGTCACCTTCGGATTTTCCGAAGAAAGAGACTACTATGCAAAAGATATCCGTTGCACCGATAAGGGAACAGAGTTCACGCTTTGCACGAAGGACGGCAGGGAGATAAAGCTTGCAACGAAGCTTCTTGGGGAGCACAACGTAATGAACATCGTCTCAGCCGCCGCAGTAGGCATAGAGCTGGGTGTTTCAGAAGCACAGCTTGTACGCGCCTGCGCGCGTCTTACCCCCGCGCCTCACCGCTTGGAGCTTAAAAATCTTGGCTCGTTTACGATGATAGATAATGCCTTCAACTCAAATCCCGAAGGTGCAAAACAATCACTTAAGGTGCTCTCGACCTTTGACGGCTATACGAAGGTGATAGTGACCCCCGGATTTATAGAGCTCGGTGCTTTGCAAAAAGAAAAGAGCTTTCAATTCGGACGCCAGATAGCAAAAACGTGCGATGCGGTGATCCTTGTAGGTAAAGCCATAACGGCTGATATAAGGGCTGGCATCGAAAGCGAGGGATTTAGCGGCTTTTTCGAAAGCGCGGATACCTTAAACGAAGCTCTCACGCTCATAAATAAGATAAGCGGCGACAAAAAAGCGGTACTTTTCGAGAATGACCTTCCCGATAACTACGAGCCGCAGAAAAAATAATTCGGAGGGAAAATATGAATCTTGCATTTTTCTACGGCGGCGCGACCGGCGAGCACGAAATTTCGGTCATAAGCGCTTGCCAG
>JAZRTW010000008.1:0-8448 GCA_045652265.1 Eubacteriales bacterium
GCGGGCGGAATATCCTTATATAAATGAAAGTTACAAAGAATATCTGCTTGAGTCTTACGATGAGACTTATTTTCCCGAAAAAATGCTTGATGCAGGAAAAGCTGCATACGTAGAGCGAAACCGCGAGATGATAGACAAGAGCCGCTTTTGCGTTGTATACTACGACGCAAACTACGTTCCGAAAGCGCGCGAAGGGAGAACAAGCGATATGTTACATATTCCGAGAACTCGCAAAAGCGGTACGAAACTCGCACTCGACTACGCCGTAAAGAAAGGTCGGAATATTTGCATTTTCCCAAAATAATCGTAGCGGCAAGCTCTCGCCCTACGAAAACGCACGAACACACCGTTTCCCCGTGCCATTAAAACAGCGCGGCTTGATATCAAGCCGCGCTTTGTTTTATTTGTTGTTGTAAATAACTGTCACGCCGTCATAAGTTTTGAGGCCCTTAACGCCAATCTGGTCGCCGCCGAAGATCTGGTCAAACGGAATCAAATTCATATGATGGTCAACGCACTGGCTGTGATCATAATCTGCGGGTAGACCACCATAAGAGTATCCGGACTCTACACGCATACCGCGTCCGCCATTCATATCAGAGGGAGTTGGTTCACAGTAATGATAGTTTGCCCAATCTCCATAGCTAACGGTTACATTGGTGCAGTTGATATCGTACTTAGATGTGTCAGGATAATTTGTGCCGTCAATTGTTGTTGTTTCCTCAAGACGACCAATGAGCATGCCGCACATACGGTAATTATAATAGTCGTTAGAAGCGGTGCAATCATTATAAACATCAAGACGACAAGCAATATTTACATTTTCAAAGTTATAGGTTGCACCGGGTTCGCCCTGTCCGACAACACCGCCGATGGAGCTGTCAAAGGATCCCCAAAGACCTGCGAGGACACAGTCCTCTGTGATAGTGATATTCTTGAAGGTATAGTTACCTTCGCCGGACCAGCCGATGATACCGCCGTTACCGTTGTTATACGTTGCGGAAATGCTATCCTCGATGGTGATGTTTTCAAATACGCAGGTACCGGTAGCGCTACCCGCAACGAATGATGTGTCGCCGCCCTCAATGTAGCTTTCACCACCACTGAGAGTAACGTTCTTAATGGTTGCGTTGTTCACGTTACCAAATAGGCCATAAGAACCATATGCGCCCCACTGATAACCAAGATCCCAACCATTTTGATAGAGATTGGAAATGGTCTTTCCATTACCATCAAATGTACCTTCAAAGGTTCCATCTTTGGAATGATCGCCGATCGGTCTGAAAGTTACGGGATCTCCGTCTGCATTTTCAGAGGTATCCTCGCAATAAAGATCAAGATCGTTTGCCAACGTGAAGGTAACACCCTTAAAAGTAGTATCCCCGGTAACGAGCTGTGCAAGACCTGTAAGCTGCTCAGCAGTAGTTATGGTGTACGCACTCTGAGGATTCTTTGGATCATACCAAGAAGTATCTGCCGTGCCGTCCCAAATGTCTGCGGTGGCAACCTTATCGTATTCGGAGCTTGCATCATACTGATCGTCAAAGCTGTCAGCTTCAACAGTGTTCTGCGTTGCGAGAATCATAATATCGAACTCGCCGAGAGTTTTGTCCTGATATTCGTTGCCTGCGCTCTCCTGCATTTTAAGCGCAATACCAAGATAAGCTGCTTCGCGCTCTTTGAGCGTACCTTTTGTTGTAGTCTCGATAGTGTTTACAAACTCGGCAACCGTGCCGACTTTTGTATAGCCCGTAAGGTCTCTGTCTGCGGGATATGTAACCGTCGTATCATCGGCAAGCACGCCGTAAGGAAGAACGTATACGTCGATTACGTTTGCAAGCTCGGAAAGTGCGCCATCGGAAATGAACTTAGCATACCACTTTAAAGCGAGCGAGCCTTCGTTCTCAACCTTGAGAAGCTTTACTTCAACGTAGCCGGGCTCCCACTTATCGTAGTCAAAAAGCGCAGTCTTGTCTTCCTTTATAGAAGTCCAAGTGCCGTCTTCAAGTACCTCTAAATCAAGCTTCAAAGTACCCGACTGTATTTTGTTACCATTAGAGGTAACGCTGTCCGTGAACCAAGCGTATGTACTGCCTACGAGCATAGATACGCACAGCATAAGTGCGAGCGCGCTCATAAGAAGTGCATGCTTAGTACCTCTTTTGTTTGTCATTTGTAATGACCTCCTTTTTCTGTAAATGTTTACTACAAACCTCGCCAAAAATTTACAAACGGATACCGTTTGCATTTTTCTTTAACAAAAAAGTCGCCAAAAAGAAAAACGCCCGCACCGCTTGACTGCAGATAGCAGTAAAACGGCACAGACGTAAAAGTTCAGGCGCAAATTTATTCAATATTCAACAAGGTCTGAAAAGTATGACTAATTATACACTACTACCCCCCCCCCATGTCAATAGCTATTTTTTACAAAATTGCAAAAATATGCACAATTGTTTTATTTATATTTGCCTAATTCATTAAATATAGAGCAATTTTTCCTATCCCCTTGACAAAGGCGCAATTTCGATTTATAATATAACGTATGATATATAACAACTGATATGTATGGAGGTGCGCAATGCCGCCTAAAATAAAAATATCAAAAGAAGACGTTTTAAACACTGCTATCTCTATCGTCCGAGAGCACGGCGCCTACGCCTTAAACGCAAGGCTTATCGCAAATAAGCTTTCTTGCTCCACACAGCCGATATTCTCAAACTACGAATCAATGGAAAGCCTACGCTTTGCGGTGCTTGAGTATGCGGACACGCTTTATGGCGAATACACCGAGAAAGAGATGGCGTCAAATAAATATCCTCCCTACAAAGCGACGGGTATGGCGTATATCCGCTTCGCAAAAGAGGAAAAGGAGCTTTTCAAGCTCTTATTTATGCGCGACCGAAGTGCCGAGAAGGAGCCGATAACCTTTTCGAAATCCATATCGGATATCGTCGAAAACACCACGGGACTTAACGGCTTCGACGCAAAGCTTTTCCACCTCGAAATGTGGGTGGTCGTACACGGTATCGCGACGATGACTGCAACGGGCTATTTGGAACTCGACGAAGCGCTTATAAGCGATATAATAAGCGACGCATACAAGGGAATGCGCAAGCACTACGAAGAAAAGGAGTGAGCCTATGGACGCCATAAAGACGGTAGCGCTTACAAAAAAATACAAAGACCTCACAGCCGTCGAAAATTTGAACTTGACCGTCAAAGACGGCGAGCTGTTTTCGCTTTTAGGCGTTAACGGCGCGGGCAAAACTACCACGATAAAGATGCTCTCGTGCCTCACGTCCGCTACGAGCGGAGACGCACTCCTTGGCGGTAAAAGTATCATATCCGACACGCTTGACGTAAAGAAACAAATCGCCGTTTCACCGCAGGAGTCCGCCGTTGCTATGAACCTTTCCGTAAAGGAAAACCTCGCTCTTATGTGCGGCGTTTACGGCATAAAGCGTGACGAGAGGGAAAAGAAAATCAACGAGCTTTCAAAGCTTTTAGGGCTTGATATGGTTATAAACAAGAAAGCAAAAACCCTCTCCGGCGGATATCTTCGCAGATTAAGTATCGCTATGGCGCTAATATCAAATCCGCGCATACTCTTTCTTGACGAGCCGACATTGGGGCTTGACGTTATCGCGCGAAGTGAGCTGTGGGACACTATCCGCGCGCTAAAGGGCAAGATAACCGTAATTTTGACGACGCACTATATGGAGGAGGCGGAAACTCTTTCCGACAGAATCGCCATTATGAAGGAAGGCAAGCTCCTAATATGCGCCACGGCAAGCGAAATAAAAGCACAAGCAGAAACCGATAATTTCGAAGAAGCCTTCATACGTATCGTAAAGGGGGCGGCAAAATGAAGATGCTTACGTTTGCAAACAGAAATGCGAAGGAGATACTCCGTGACGGGCTGAATATAGCCTTCGGGCTGGGATTTCCCATAATTTTGCTCCTGCTTCTGACGCTTATTCAAAAAAACGTGCCCGTTCCGCTTTTTGAAATAGCACATCTTACACCGGGAATCACCGTATTCGGACTTGCGTTTATGACGCTTTTCTCGGCGACAATGATATCCAAAGACAGAGAAAGCGCGCTTCTTGCAAGACTTTACACGACACCGCTTACGGCAAGCGATTTCATCATCGGCTATACGCTCCCGATACTGCCTATCGCCGTAGCGCAAAGTATCGTGTGCTACGTTACAGCCATAACGCTCGGACTTCCCGTTTCAGTAAATATACTCTACGCCATCTTGTTAAATATCCCTGCCTCCGTATTTTTCATTGCGCTCGGGCTTCTTTGCGGAAGCGTGTTTAGTGATAAGCAGGTCGGCGGTATATGCGGAGCTTTCCTCACAAACCTCACGGCATGGCTTTCGGGCGCTTGGTTTGATTTAGAGCTTGTCGGCGGTGCATTTAAAAGCATAGCTAACGCTCTGCCCTTCGTTCACGCCGTGGAGATGGGGCGCGCCGCGCTTAAAGGCAACTTTGACGGTATATTCCCGCATCTTTGGTGGGTGCTCGGATACGCCATCGCCGCAACCGTTATCGCTATAATGCTGTTTTTACGTCAGATGAAAAAACAATAAAAGCAAAATCGGTGTGAACGAGGTTCACACCGATTTCTTTATTTCTTTTCTTTACAACCGCCTGAACAAGATCTGCTATACGGGCAGCCTATACATTTCTCGCCGCGCTTTTTCGCTCTCACGATATATACCGTGACGGCGGCAACTATAAGCAAAACTATTCCTATTACGATAAAATCTTCCATATCATTTACTCAAAGCTTTTTGTCCGTTTTTTCCGATAAGATGTGAGATAATCGCGGCAAATATCAAAACTGCCGTAAGTCCGCAAAGTGCCGCTACTACATCAAGGCTTTGCGGTGCCGTAATAAGCGTGCCGACCGTGTAAACGAAGTAAGACACGGTATATCCCACGCCGAGCTGAAGTCCGATTCCGCCCCAAAGCCATTTCGCGCTCTTCATCTCCGCGTTCATAGCGCCTATCGCCGCAAAACAAGGCGGCGTAAAGAGGTTGAACGCAAGATATGCAAGAGCCGCCGCCTGCGTTATCGCAAGCACTCCGCCCTCTTGTGAGCCCGAGCCCAAAACGAAATTATCAAGGCTTACAAGGCACACGGCTAAAGTGCCTACGACGTTTTCTTTTGCGATAAATCCCGTAATTGCCGCAGCCGCAAGTTGCCAAGAAAGAACACCGACGATGGGTATAAGAAGATATGCAAACACTCGCGCAATACCCGCAAGTATAGACAAATCCGCGCTTTCTGCAACCTTGAAGCTCCAATTAAAGCTCTGCATTATCTGTACCGCCGTGTTGCAGAGAAGTATTATCGTCGCCGCCTTTACTATGTAAGACCAGCCGCGAGAGCACATCGACTTAAACGCGCCCCAAAGGGAAGGCGCTTTATATTCGGGAAGCTCGATTATAAAGAACGATTTTTTATTTTTGCGCCCCGTTATTTGCTTCACAAGCAACGCGCCGACGAAGATTATCACGATGCCCGAAAGGTACATAAGCGCACTCACCCAGCCCGCGTTGCCGAAAAACTTACCCGCTAAAAGCGCAATAACGGGTATCTTTGCGCCGCAAGGCATAAAGGGCGCAAGCATAGCAGTAGCTCTTCTTTCGCGCTCTTCGCGAATGGTACGCGACGCCATAACGCCGGGAACGGCACAGCCGACGGCAATAACGAAGGGGATTACAGATCTTCCCGAAAGTCCGACCTTCTTGAATATGGGATCAAGCACTACCGCAACGCGCGACATATATCCGCAATCCTCTAAAATAGCAATGAGGAAGTACATTATCATTACAAGCGGCAAAAATCCGATGACCGCTATGACGCCGCCTAAGATACCGTCAACAAGAAGTGCGGTGGCAAGCTCGTTTGCACCGCCAAAAAGTCCGCGTACGAATTCTTGGAACGTTTCAAGAATCGGCACGAGTCCCGGTATGAACCTTCCGTTTATTTCTACACCCTGTGCTATCCACGTTCCGAGAGTGGTCTGCGAGATATAGAACACAAGAAACATAACTGCGGCAAAAATGGGAATGCCGAGCCATTTATTCGTGAGCAACTTGTCGATCTTATCCGTAAGAGTCTTATCCTTCGTGGCAACCTTGCGGGTTTCGACCTCTGCAACGATGCCGTTTACAAATTCAAAACGCGCACGGTCTGCGGCACTTGCCGATTCTTTATCAGCAAGGTCAACGCCGTCGCTGTAGGGGGCGCTTTGCTTCGTTCCGACGAGAGAGCACGCCTTTTCAATAAGCGACTTTAGTCCCGATTTAGAGGTCGATACCGTCTCGACGACTGAACAGCCGAGCTTTTCGGAAAGCTTTTCGACGTCGATGACCGTGCCTTTTTTACTGTTCACGTCACTCTTGTTTAAAGCAACCACAACGGGTATGCCAAGCTCAAGAAGCTGAGTCGTAAAAAATAAGCTTCTGCTTAAATTCGTAGCGTCAACGATGTTGATTATGACGTCGGGAGATTCATTCTTCACGTAAGCGCTCGTAATGCTCTCCTCGCTCGTAAACGGAGACATGGAATATGCGCCCGGAAGGTCAACGGCAATAAGCTTTTCTCTGCACGAAGTATATTTTGTTTTAACCGAACGTTCTTTTTTATCAACCGTAACGCCCGCCCAGTTTCCGACCTTTTCGCTTGAGCCCGTAAGAGCGTTATACATCGTGGTCTTACCCGAATTGGGGTTGCCTGTCAAAGCTATCCTCATAAGTTTCTCCTGCTTAAACGATAATTGCCTCTGCAAGTGTATTATCTATATTGTAGCGCCCATCTTTTATGGCAACGACGAGCCCTCCCTTTAGGTGAAAAACGACGGTTATCGGCTCACCGCTGTAACAACCGAGAGAAAACAAAAACGCTTCAAGCTCCTCGTCGTCTGTTTCAATGCGCTTTATGACGTATTCCTTTCCGTCTTCGGCACATTTCAAATTCATAAGATCACCTGCTTTCAGTTAGCTTATGCTAACTCGTAATCGTAACAATGGTTAGCCGAAGCTAACACTATTATAATACTCCGTTTTTCCGATTTTGTCAATACAAAATTTCAAAATAAGTCGAAATTTGCGGATTTGACGAAAAGCCTTGATTTATTTTGTGCAGTAGTATATAATATGTACAAACGAAGGAGGTTATGACCGTGGCTTTACAGGAATCGGGCGAAATGTATCTTGAAACAATTTACGTGCTTTCCGAACAAAAAGGAGCCGTGCGCTCTCTTGACATCGCAGAATATATGGATTTTTCCAAGCCGAGCGTCAGCAGGGCCGTAAAACTGCTTCGCGAAGGCGAGTATATCACCGTCGACAAAAACGGCTATATCAACCTTACCGAAAGCGGTAAAAGCGTCGCCGTAAAGATATTTGAAAGACATACGTTTTTGCGTAATCTTCTCGTTTCTATCGGCGTCGACGAGCAAACAGCGAGTGCCGACGCTTGTAAATTGGAGCACAGCATAAGCGACGCGTCGTTTGAAGCGCTGAAAAATTATATCCAAAATCGCGCGTAATTTTTACGAAAAGACTTGATTTTGCGCGCGATCTGTGGTTTAATATATTGGACGGAGGTATAGCTCAGCTGGTTAGAGCGTTCGCTTGACGTGCGAAAGGTCTAGAGTTCGAACCTCTCTACCTCCACCAAACAAGAAGTCCGAGCCGCAAGGCTTGGGCTTTTTTGTTTGGGGGAATTTATTTTGAGAGGTTCGAAGCAGCGAGAAAAGGCTCCGGTGGAGCGTTTTCGAGCGGGGATGCGAAGAAATTTTCAAAGCACAACAAACGCCAAAACGGTGTGAACTTTCGTTCACACCGTTTTTCATATATTACATAAACGTAATAAGCTTGTTATAAAGGCTAACGTATTCGGTTGCCTGCTTATCCCAAGAGCTGTCTCTTGCCATATCGTTTTCGATAAGCTTGTTCCATGTTTCCTTATCCTTTGAGTATACCTCCAAAGCGCTATTCAAAGCGTCGAACATTTCCTCTTTGCTGTAACTCTGGAACGTAAATCCAAGTCCCTCTCCGCTTGCCGCATCAAATGCGCTTACAGTATCCTTGAGTCCGCCCGTAGCCTTAACGACGGGCACAGTGCCGTATCTCATGGCTATAAGCTGTGTAAGTCCGCAGGGCTCGCTCTTTGAAGGCATAAGGAGCATATCTGCCGCCGCGTATACGCGCGAAGCAAGTTCGGAGTCGAACGCAAGATTTGCGGCAAACTTCTTGGGGTTTGCTTCTGCACACGCTTTAAGCGCCTGCTCGTACTTGCCCTCTCCCGTTCCCAAAATAACGAGCTGGATATTAAGTTTCATAAGCTCCTCAAGAGCTTCGCATACGAGGTCGATACCCTTATGGCCGACAAGTCTTGTTACCATAAGTCGGATCGTAGCCATGT
>JAZRTW010000009.1:0-12593 GCA_045652265.1 Eubacteriales bacterium
AATAGAGTGGTCGCAGTCGGGAAACCCGAGGCTTATCGTTTTTGCCTACGAATACGAGGGAAAACGCATACAGGACGTATGGAACTATAAAGACCCGCTAAACGCAGAATACCCCGGCGAAAGAAGCTCGCAAATGCTTGATATTCTCATTAGACAAAGCTCCGATAAGGGCAGTATAGTGCTTGATTGCTTTGCTGGAAGCGGCGCGTTCTTACGCTGTGCGGAAAATTTAAAGCGCAGATATATAGGCATCGACTGTAGCGCAGACTCCGTTGATATGATAAAGGCAAAGGCAAGTAAGAGCCTTGATTACTACGATCTCGAAACGGGATATAAGCAGAGCTTCTTAAAAGAACACACCGAACAGCTTTCATTTTTTGATGAATAAACAATAGCGGCGGAGTGAATCCACTCCGCCGATATTTATTTATGTTTTAAACTCTGTCTTTGATCTCGCCTGTGATCTTTGCAACGAAATCGTCAAGGCTCATCGTCTGCGTTTCGGTGTTGTCGCGGCAGCGTACGGATACCGTACCCTCCTCGGCTTCCTTCTGACCGAGGACGAGCATATAGGGAACGCGTCCGACAACTTGCGCTTCTCTTATGAGATAGCCGACCTTTTCGTTTCTGTCGTCAAGCTCAACTCTTACGTGTGCGTCGCGAAGTGCCTTGTAGACCTTCTCGCCGTATTCCTTGTACTTGTCGGAAACGAGAATGACCTTTGCCTGAACGGGAGCAAGCCATACGGGGAACTTACCTGCAAAGTGCTCGGTGAGTACGCCGATAAATCTCTCGATAGAGCCGAAGCAAACTCTGTGTACCATTATGGGACGCTTTCTTTCGCCGTTTTCGTCAATGTATTCAAGCTCAAAGTTTTGAGGCATCTGGAAGTCAAGCTGAATAGTACCGCACTGCCAGGTTCTTCCAATGGAGTCTTCGAGGTGGAAGTCGATCTTCGGACCGTAGAACGCGCCGTCGCCTTCGTTAATTATGTAGTTAAGTCCGAGCGTATCGAGTGCCGCTTTAAGTCCTTCGGTAGCCGCTTCCCAATCCTCGTCGCTTCCCATACTGTTTTCGGGACGTGTGGAAAGCTCTACGAAATACTTGAAGCCGAACTTTGTGTACACCTCGTTTATGAGGTTTGCTACGTTTACGATCTCGCTTGTTATCTGCTCGCGTCTCATAAATATATGCGCATCGTCCTGTGTAAAGCAACGCACTCTGAAAAGTCCGTGTAATGCGCCTTTAAGCTCGTGACGGTGAACGAGTCCAAGCTCGCCTACGCGCATGGGAAGCTCTCTGTAGCTGTGGGGCGTGTTTCTGTAAACGAGAACGCCACCGGGACAGTTCATGGGCTTTACGCAGAAAGTCTCTTCGTCGATGGTCGTGGAGTACATATTATCCTTGTAGTGATCCCAGTGACCGCTCGTTTCCCAAAGTTTGCGGTTCATAATAAGGGGAGTGGATACCTCTACGTAGTTTTCCCTCGTATGTATCTCTCTCCAATAGTCGATAAGAGCGTTTTTGATGACCATTCCCTTGGGTAAGAAGAAGGGAAAGCCGGGAGCTTCGTCGCCGAACATAAAAAGTCCCATCTCTCTGCCGATACGTCTGTGGTCGCGCTTTTCAGCTTCTTCAAGGAGCTTAAGATAATCGTCAAGCTCTGCCTGCGACTTAAACGCCGTACCCTTGATACGCGTGAGCATCTTGTTGTTCTTGTCGTTTTTCCAATATGCGCCGCTCTGGTCCATTATCTTGAACGCTTTAAGCGCCTTCGTGTAGCAAAGGTGAGGGCCGACACACATATCGATATATTCGCCTTGCTGATAGAAGCTTATCTCTGCGTCTTCCGCAAGGTCGCCGATATGCTCAACCTTATATTTTTCGCCCCTTTCTTCCATGAGCTTGATAGCTTCATCTCTGGGAAGAATGAACGCCTTAATGGGAAGATTTTCCTTTACTATCTTCTTCATCTCGTTTTCGATAGCCTGGAGATCTTCCTCTGTAAGCTTTGTGTCGCCGAGGTCTACGTCGTAGTAAAATCCTTTTTCATTTGCGGGGCCGTAGGCAAAATCTGCGTGAGGGAAAAGCCTCTTGATTGCCTGCGCCATAGTGTGAGCGGCGGTGTGGCGAAGAATATGGAGCTCTTCTTCGGGAGCGCATTCGCCGACGTTACCGTTTGGGTAAATAACTTTCATTTCGTTTCTCCTTATAGTGATGTGTTTATTTTAAAAATAAAAAAGCACCCTTTGCGGCCATTTATGCCGTCAAGGGTGCATCATGCACGGTTCCACCTTGAGTTTTAACTCGATTTTCTTTAACGCAGACAAACGCCGAGACATACTTTATTTTCCGCCTCGGAGCTCGGAAGGGGTGTTCACCGAATAAGCACAAAGAAGCTCTCATCAAACGCTTCTCTTTCTGTGTGCGCTAAAAAACGGCTACTGTCTTCGTCACAGCCTTTAGATAAATATAACACGGAAGCTTTTAAAAGTCAACGGTTAAACTTCATTTTTTTAAAATATTCCGTCATTTTTTAAAAACGTAAGTGAAAACATATATATCGCAAGAAGCATTACCGATACGTTATAGCGCGTCAAAACGAGGGCGGCGACGGCGATAGTAAGAAGAAATACCGTCCCCGCAATATCCAATACGCGGCATACTTTTTCGCATTTTGCGATATCGAGTGTGCCGACGAGCACGGGATAGATTATCCCTCTCCCGTCAAACGAGGAAAACGGCAGAAGATTTATAATGCCGAGCGCAAGGCTTATAAGCGCGGCGGCAGGATATACCGTGCGCAGTACGGCGTAAAGCAGGAAACTGCCCAAAGGGCCCGATGCGGAGACTATCTGTTGCTCTTTGTAGCTCAAAGCACCTTTTACGTTTATACAAAGACCGCTTGCGCCGAAGCTTATGTACGCTATCTTCCGCCCAAGCGCAAGAAGTACGGCCGTATGGCAAATCTCGTGAAAGATGATGGGTAAAAGATAATTTACGGGATTTTGCCTTGATACGACGAAAAGTCCCATAAGCCATAGGGCGCAAGACGGGTGGATACGAACTTTATTCAAAAATCACACCTCTAAATAAAACTTTGTATTCTTTATTTATTGCAATACGCTTTTGTTTATGCTATAATTAACAAAATAGTAATATTTTACATAAAGCGGAGGAATAATATGAAAGCGGTTATAACGGTTACAGGTAAGGACTCCCCGGGAATAGTTGCGAAGGTATCGAGCTATTGCTTTGAATACGGCGGCAACATTCTTGACGTCTCTCAAAGTCTTTTGCAGGAATATTTTGCGATGATAACTCTCGTCGACGTTTCAAATCTCACGATACCCTTCACGGAATTCGTTGATAAGCTTGACGAGCTCGGCAAAAAAGAAAATCTTCAAATATCTACGATGCACGAAGATATTTTCAATTCAATGCATAGAATTTGAGGTAGCCATGATAAATACAAGAGATATACTTGAAACCATAAATATGATCCGCGAGGAAAAGCTTGACGTGCGTACCATAACGATGGGCATATCGCTTCTTGACTGTCCTTGCGGTGCAAGCGGCGCTGACGCACTTGCGGACAGAATATACGATAAGATAACGAAGACGGCGGAAAATCTTGTGAAGACCGGCTGCGATATCGAGAAAGAGTACGGTATTCCTATCATAAACAAGCGCGTTTCCGTAACGCCTATATCAATGATAGGCGGCGACATCGGCAAAGACGGCTACGTAAAGCTCGCAAAAGCTCTTGACAGAGCGGCAAAGACGCTCGGCATCAACTTCATAGGCGGCTTTTCCGCGCTCGTGCAAAAGGGCATAACGACGGGCGACAGACAGCTTATGTCCGCTATCCCCGAAGCACTTGCGTCGACCGATTTCGTTTGCTCCAGCGTAAACGTCGGCTCAACGAAGACGGGTATCAACGTAGACGCGATAAATATTTGCAGTAACGCAATAACCGAGCTTGCTTTGCTTACGGCGGATAAGGATTCCATCGGTTGTGCAAAGTTCGTGGTATTCTGCAACGCTCCCGAGGATAATCCCTTTATGGCGGGCGCATTCCACGGCGCAGGCGAACCCGAAAAAGTCATTAACGTAGGAGTATCGGGCCCCGGTGTTGTCAGAAGCGCGGTTGAAAGATTCGGAGAGGGTGACCTTTCCGCTCTTGCGGACGTCATCAAAAAGACGGCGTTTAAGGTAACGAGAATGGGACAGCTCGTAGCGTGCGAGGCTTCAAAGCGCCTTGACGTGCCCTTCGGTATTATCGACCTTTCACTTGCGCCCACTCCCGCTATAGGCGACTCCGTTGCCCATATTCTTGAGGCTATGGGCGTTGAAGTTTGCGGTGCTCACGGCACTACTGCCGCACTTGCAATGCTTAACGACGCAGTTAAAAAGGGCGGTGCTATGGCGTCCTCACACGTCGGCGGACTTTCGGGCGCATTCATACCCGTATCCGAGGATCAGGGTATGATCGACGCCGTAAGTTGCGGCGCGCTTACTATTGAAAAGCTTGAAGCGATGACCTGCGTTTCATCTGTGGGACTTGATATGATAGCTATCCCCGGCGACACTCCC
The DNA here is from genome assembly GCA_045652265.1 of Eubacteriales bacterium. Classification (GTDB taxonomy): domain Bacteria; phylum Bacillota; class Clostridia; order Oscillospirales; family CAG-272; genus CALCTE01. The sequence goes on from JAZRTW010000009.1 coordinate 4,597, forward strand.
GCAACGACTATTGCGGGCATAATTGCCGACGAAGCGGCAATAGGCATGATAAATTCGAAGACGACTGCGGTAAGAGTTATTCCCGCGCACGGCAAAAAAGAAGGCGAGATAGTAAACTTCGGCGGACTTCTCGGATACGCTCCCGTGATCAAGGTCAATTCCTTCGGAAGCGATAAATTCGTTCTTCGCGGCGGAAGAATACCCGCACCTATTTATTCTATGCGAAATTAATCTTTAAAGGACGGTAACGTAATGGCTGTAAAGCTTAACGAAAAGTTTTTGAAAGAATTTATTTCCCAAGAGGAAATGGAAACGGCGCTTGAAAAAGCAAAAATCGCACACGCGACGCTTTATAACAGAAGCGGTGCGGGAAGTGACTATACGGGTTGGGTATATCAGCCTGAAAATTTCGACTTTTATGAGATAACGCGCGTCAAAATAGCGGCAGAGAAGATAAGATGCAGTTGTGACGTTTTGATTGTTATAGGTATAGGCGGCTCCTATCTCGGCGCAAAGGCGGCGATGGATTTTTTAAAGAGCCCCTTTTATAACAACTTAAAAAAAGACACGCCCGACATATATTTTGCGGGCTGTAATATAAACGCAAGGTATCTTGCCGAGCTTCTTGAGATATGTAAGGGAAGAGACGTATGCGTAAACGTTATCTCCAAGTCCGGAACGACCACCGAGCCCGCCCTTGCATTTAGGATATTCAAACAGCTTCTTGAAGAAAAATACGGAAAAGAAGGCGCAAAGGAAAGAATTTTCGCAACCACAGATAAGCAAAGAGGTACTTTGAAGGCGCTTGCTGACGCAGAGGGGTACGAGTGCTTCGTTATCCCCGACGATATCGGCGGCAGATACTCCGTGCTTACCGCAGTCGGACTTCTTCCGCTTGCCGCAGCAGGCGTTGATATCGACGCGCTTTTATCGGGCGCGGCAACTGCGTGCACCGAAATGAAGACATACAGCAAAACTAACCCCGCGGTGCGTTATGCGGCGATAAGAAACGTGTTGCTTGATAAAGGCAAATGTATAGAGATATTCGCAAGTGCCGAAAGCTCGTATCAGATGATGAACGAGTGGCTAAAACAGCTTTTTGGCGAAAGCGAAGGCAAGGACGGCAAGGGCATATTCCCCGCAAGCGTTATATATTCCACCGACCTTCATTCGATGGGGCAGTATATCCAAGACGGCAAAAGAATAATTTTCGAGACGCTTCTTGATATTAAAGATACGGGAAACGATATGAGATTCCCCGTAAGTGACGACGACGGCGACGGACTCGGCTTTTTGGAAAATAAGCTTATCGACGACGTCAACGCGAATATGATAACTGCGGCGGCAACGGCTCACAGAGAGGGCGGCGTTCCCGTAACCGTTCTCGAGCTTGCAAAGCAAGACGAATACAGCCTCGGCTACCTTATATACTTCTTCTTCGCTTCCTGCGGCATTTCGGGATATATTTCGGGGGTAAATCCCTTCGATCAACCCGGTGTCGAAGCGTATAAGAAAAATATGTTTGCACTTCTGGGTAAACCTGGGTATGAGGAGCTTGCAAAGGAACTTAATGCAAAATTAAAATAGTTCGTAAAATATAACGAAAACCTATTGAAATTTTTGCAAAATAGTGTATAATGTAAATAGAGATAAAAATTTTATATATGGAGGTTTCCTATGATTAAATTGATGGTTGGAGAACGTGGCACTGGTAAAACGAAGACACTTATCGAAAACGTGAACAAGGCATCTTCCGCGTCTAACGGACATGTCGTTTGTCTCGAATGGGGAGATAAGCTTCGTTTCGACGTAAGTTGCCATGTCAGACTTATAGATGCCGAGGAGTACGGAATTTCCACCGCCGAAAGACTTTACGGATTTTTGACGGGAATTCTTGCTTCAAACTACGACGTAACTGATCTCTTTATTGATTCCGCTCTCAAAATGTGCGAGGATCAAAAAGCTTTGGCGGAAGTTTTGGAAAAGGTTGCTCCCATGCTTGAGAGCCACAGCGTTAATACGTTTATTACTATCTCCCTTCCCGCAGAAAATCTTATCGCAGAGCTTCAGGGCTATACAAAGTAATTTAGTCTACATAAACGTCCCTTGCCTTAAAAAGCAGGGGACGTTTTTTGTTTTTAATACAAATATTTCAAAAAAGCAATCATTTTTACTTGCATTTAGAAAACATTTGTGTTATAATTACCGTGAAATCAAAAATATCCAAAGGAGATATCAAAATGTTAAAGATCGCAAAGGGTTATGATGCCGTAAGTAAGACTTTCCGTCTTCCCGAACAGCAGGTAAGGGCTTTGGAGGCTATCGCAGACGAGCACAAGATATCGCTTAATAAGCTCGTTGTACAGTGCCTTCAGTACGCTCTTGAAAATATCGTGACGGAAGTTGACGTTCCGTCTATGAGCTTTGAAGCGGGGCTTTCCGAGGATAAGTAAAAGGAGAAAGCGATGAATCCCAAAATCAACAGAATAAACGAGGAGATATCTAAGGAGCTTTGTATGATACTTCGTACCGTCAAGGATCCGAGGGTATCCTCCGCATTTATCAGTATCACAAACGTTGATACGACTCCCGACCTTAAATTCTGCAAGGTCTATTACAGCACCATAGGTGCAACCGACCCCGACCTTGCCAAAGGCATCAAGAGCGCGCTCGGCTATATGCGCAGAGAGCTTGCTCACAGACTGAATTTGAGGATTACACCGGAGCTTAAGTTTATTGCCGATGAGTCTATGGATAAGGGCGCGCATATCACGAAGCTCATCAATTCCATTTCATCGGAAAATAATGGAGACGAGAATTGAAAAGATCAGTTGGATTAAAAAAAGCGGCGCAGATATTGCTTGAAGCCGACGATATAGTCATCTTCACTCACATAAGGCCCGATTTCGATACGGTGGGAAGCGCAAAGGCTCTCGAATACGCACTGCGTACGCTCGGAAAAAGAGCAAGCTTCGTTTGCCCCGACGATATGACCGAGCGCTTTTTGCTTATCTGCGACGAGCTTACTACCGAGATACCCGAAGACGCAAAGACCTTTGTTTGCGTTGATATGGCAACGGATATAATGCTCGGTAAATATCAGGAAGAATATAAGGATAAGATACTTCTCTCGATAGACCACCACGCTATGAGCCTGCCTTACGCACAGTATACGTTTTGCAGACCGAATGCGTCGGCTACGGGAGAACTCGTGTACGATCTGTGCAGAGCAATGGGTATTGAGCAAGACAAAACTCTTGCAAAATACTTGTATTGCGCCATATCCTCGGACAGCGGTTGCTTTAAGTTCGGCAACACGAGTCCCAAAACGCATAGGATAGCCGCAGAGCTTTTAAGGCACGGCATCGACCACGCTTATTTAAACAGAATGATGCACGACCACACAAGTTCCAAGATACTCAAACTGCAGGCGCTTGCCGTTGAAAACCTTACTTTTCACTGTGACGGCAAGATTGCTATTATGGCTGTAACGGAGGATATGTGCAAAAGCGCGGGAGCGGAGCTTTCCGATATCGATGCGCTCGTACAGCTTCCGAGAACTGTTGACGGAGTAGAGGTTGGAATCACCTTAAAGCAGATAGAAGAAGGAAGCTTCAAGGTGTCCGTAAGAAGTAACGATTATTTTGACGCTACGCGACTTGCGGGCTTTTACGGCGGCGGCGGACACGTCAGAGCGTCGGGTTTTCGCGTAAACGGCGACGTTGAAACTTTGAGGAAAGAGATTGCCGCTAAAACGGAGGAGTTTCTATGAACGGCGCTCTTATCTTGGATAAGCCCGAGGGTATAACCTCGCAGGGAGCCGTCAATGCCGTAAGAAAAATATTCGGTACGAGGAAGGTTGGACATACGGGTACTTTGGATCCTATGGCAACGGGTGTGCTCATTGTGCTCGTGGGAAGCGCCGTGAAAGCTTCGGAGCTTCTTCTCGGCGGCGAAAAATCTTATACCGCCACTTTAAAGCTCGGCGTTACCACCGACACGCAGGATATATGGGGAGTGGAAACGTCCCGTTTTGACGGTAAATTACCCGGCTTTGAAGTGCTTTGTGCCGCGCTTGAAAATTTCAAAGGTGAAATTTTGCAAGTGCCGCCGATGTATTCTGCATTAAAACGTGACGGCAAGAAGCTTTGCGATCTGGCAAGACAAGGCGTAGAGGTGAAGCTTGAGCCGCGTCCGGTGAAGATTTTTTCGCTTGAAGCGGAAAAATGCGATACCGAAGGCGAGTTTTTGCTTCATGTAAGCTGTTCAAAGGGAACATACATAAGAACGCTTTGCCACGATATCGGGTACGCAATCGGTTGCGGCGGCGTTATGAAGACTCTTTGCCGTACGTCAAACGGCGGCTTTGATATAAGAGAAGCTGTATCTTTAGATGAGCTTCGCGCGTCTGACGCTCCCGAAAAATATCTTATACCCACGGATAAGCTTTTTGCAGAGTGCCGAGAGGTAAGACTTTCGGAGTTCTTTTCAAAGCTTGCCAAGTGCGGAAACGAGATATACTTAAAAAAGATCGGCGTAAATGCAGAGGCGGGAGAGATTTTCCGTACCTACGACAGCGAAGGAAACTTTTTTGCGCTGACGGAGTGCAGAGAATATGAAAACGGCAAAGCACTCGCCAGTTTAAGAATGTTTAACTGACGGTATTTTTTGTGATTTATTATATATAGTAAATAATTCCGATATTTTGCCAAAAAGCTATTGACAAGCCCCGCAAATTGTGGTATATTTGGTATACCTCTTTTTGCGGGTTCTTTTTTTATGGAATTTTTGGAGTGCATGAATCCGTGAATTTTATATAAAGATTCCGCGAAGCGCCACGGCGCAAGGAGGAAGGCAACCGCACATAATATGTGCAAATAAATTTACTCAGGAGGTGCCGAAATGAAATCCAATACAAGAGTTCGTGTAACTCTCGCTTGCACAGAGTGCAACCAGAGAAACTACGACACGGTCAAGAACAAGAAAAATGACCCTGATAGGCTTGAGCTTAACAAATATTGCAAATTCTGCCGTAAGCACACGCCTCACAAGGAAACGAAGTGATTAGGGGGACGGTCATGACAAAGAGAAACTGTTTGGTTTTCTTCCTTATCACCGCACTCATTTTCACGATGTGTTCCGTATCCGTATTTGCAACGGAGGGAGAAACTGCGCCCGACAGCACTGCACAGACGGAAACAGGCAATACTGCAGAAGATACCGCAACGGGTGAAACCGCAGCAGACGACACCGCAACTGACGGTGCCGAAACGGGCGATGACGCCGTATCAAGTGATGACGCCGCTTCCGACGATACCGCAGCAACGGACGACGAAAGCAAGGCTGACGACACTACGACTACAGGCGAAGGCGAAACCGAAAAAGCCGACGACGAAAGCGAGTCTGAAACCGAAGGCGTTACCGGCGAGGAGCACGAGCACGAAGAAGAAGGTACGCAGAAGAAGGGCCTTTCCACAACGGCTATCGTTCTTTTGGCAGTGTTCGGAGCAATAATCCTTATTTTTGCAGTTCTTTACCTTTTCAAGCCCAAGTTCAGAGAAAGAGTTAAAAAATTCTTCCGTGAATATAAGAGTGTGCTCAAGAAGGTAGTATGGTCTTCAAAAGCCGACGTTATCAAGAACACGAAGATCGTAATTATCGGAATCGTTGCGATAGCGGTCGTTGTAGGTCTTGTTGATATCGGACTTGCAAATCTCATAGACCTTATCGGTAAAATCGGAAAATAAAGCTTTGCTTCCTTTCATGCAGGACGTATGAGTTTTAAGATAAGGAGTTTTTTATGAGTCAAGACGCAAAGTGGTACGTAATTCACACTTATTCCGGTTATGAGAATAAGGTTGCCGGCAACCTTGAAAGGATCGTCGAAAACAGAAAGCTTCAGCATCTTATTTTCGATATAAAGATCCCTGTTGAGAAAGTGACGAAGGTTTCCGGAGAAACGACCAAAGAGGTTGAACACAAGCTGTTTCCCAGCTATGTTCTCGTCAAAATGATAATGAATGATGAAAGCTGGCACGTTGTGCGCAACATCAGAGGTTGTACGGGCTTTGTTGGGCCCGATTCCAAGCCGGTGGAACTCACTGACGAGGAAGTAGAAAAGATGGGCGTTGAGATAACGACAGTCGATCTTGCATTCGAGCAGGACGATATGGTCAAGATATTGCAGGGCCCGTTTGCCGGATTTACCGGCAAGGTCGAGGAAATTTCCTCGGACAAGAAGAAGGCAAAGGTCATCGTATCCTTGTTCGGAAGAGACACACCCGTCGAATTCGAGACAAGCAATCTTACGAAAGAAGACCTTTGATTTCTACCGATTTAATATTATATTATAACGGTAACACCGTATTCCGTCTGTGACGATGCCACGGCACAGATGAGAGTGGGAGGGGGAGACGAAGGTCACCCCGAAAATCAATTTTACCACATAAGGAGGAACAAAAAATGGCAAAGAAAGTAACAGGCTACATTAAACTTCAGCTTCCTGCCGGCAAGGCTTCCGCACAGCCCCCCGTTGGTCCTGCGCTCGGTCAGCACGGCGTAAGCATTCCTAACTTCACGAAGGAATTTAACGAGAGAACGAAGAAGGATATCGGTCTTATCATTCCCGTAATCATTACGGTATACGCTGACCGTTCTTTCTCCTTCATCACGAAGACACCCCCCGCTTCCGTTCTTATTAAGAAGGCTTGCAACATTGAAAGCGGTTCGGGCGTTCCCAACAAGACAAAAGTTGCAACTATTACAAAAGAACAGATACGCAGCATTGCCGAGCTCAAAATGCCCGACCTTAACGCTGCTGACATCGATGCCGCAATGAGCATCATCGCAGGTACCGCTCGCAGCATGGGCGTTACCGTAGCAGACTAAAGGAGGTTGCAACAATGTTTAGAGGAAAGAAATATCAGGAAAGCGCAAAGCTTTTCGACAAAACGGTAACTTATGAGTCAGACGTAGCTTTCAAGACGCTCTCCGAGATGTCCAAGGCTAAATTTGACGAGACGGTTGAAGTACACGTTCGTTTGGGCGTTGACTCCAGACACGCTGACCAGCAGGTCAGAGGCGCGATCGTTCTTCCCAACGGAACGGGTAAGACGGTTCGCACACTCGTATTCGCAAAGGGCGCAAAGGCTGACGAAGCTAAAGAGGCAGGCTCCGATTTCGTAGGTGCAGAAGATATGGTTGCAAAGATCCAGAGCGAAAACTGGTTCGATTACGACGTAATCATCGCAACTCCCGATATGATGGGCGTTATCGGACGTCTCGGTAAGGTTCTCGGTCCCAAGGGACTTATGCCTAACCCCAAAGCAGGAACGGTTACGATGGATGTTGCCCGCGCTGTTAAAGAAGCAAAGGCAGGTAAGATCGAATACAGACTTGATAAGACCAACATCATTCACTGCCCCATCGGCAAGGCTTCCTTCGGCTCCGAAAAGCTTATCGAGAACTTCGAAGCTCTTCTCGGCGCTATCATTAAGGCAAAGCCCGCAGCTGCAAAGGGTCAGTATATCAAGAGCTGCGTAATTGCAACGACCATGGGTCCCGGCATCAAGGTCAACACTTCGAAGCTCGGTTAATTAACTTAAAGCTTTTTCCATCGGCTTAAAAAAGCCGATGGAAAAAGTAAAAAAAGTATTGACAAAGTACATTTTTTGTGATATTATATTCAAGGTTTCCAAAGACAACAGGTTGAGCGATGAGCTTGTAAAGCATACCTGTCGAGGAGAACACATAAGACTTACTATGTTTATGTTGCTCTTTCCGACAGGGGAAAGAGCTTTTTTGTTGTCAAAATTTTAAACGGAGGTAATGAAAATGCCCAGTGCAAAGGTTCTTGAAAGCAAACAGCAATTAGTTGCCACTGTAACCGAAAAAGTAAAGAATTCCGCTGCAGGCGTTGTTGTTGATTACACGGGTATCACGGTTGCTAACGACACGGCACTCCGCAAGGAGCTTCGTGAAGCAGGCGTTGAATACAC
>JAZRTW010000010.1:0-4626 GCA_045652265.1 Eubacteriales bacterium
TTGCAATTAAAAGGTAGGTAATAATTTTGAACAAAAAAATTACTGTCGGAACCTCAATAGCTCTGATATTTTTTGCAGTACTTCTTGCTTTTACTGCAACTTACGTTTTTTTAAACAAGAGCTATCAAATCAAGATGGATAAGTATCTTGAATACTCAAACAAATATCAAAAGCTTTACAATTTCGACAATATCGTAAGAGAAGAATATATCGGAGCGGTAGATGAAGATGCCGTAATAGATGGTATGCTCGACGGATATTTAAACGGACTCGGCGACAAGTATTCGAACTATATGAACAGTGAAGAGTACGGCAAATACGAGCTTGAAATGTCCGGCAAGACCGTCGGCATAGGAGTCACCGTACACTATAACGCCGAGAAGGCGGCAGTCGAGATCATATCGGTTGCCGACGAATCTCCCGCACAAAGTGCAGGCCTTCAATCAGGCGATCTTATACTCGGCGCGGGTGAATTTACGGTTTCCGAGCACGGTTACGACGCGGTAGTCGATGCCATCGCGGGAAAAGTCGGAGAAGCCGTAACGCTTACCGTCAAGAAGGCTGATACGGGACTCGTTTCGGAGATTTCCTTCGTGAGAGCAGAGGTAAGCTACAGCTCCGTGTACAGCAGAGTTTACGCCGATAAGATCGGTATCGTGCAAATAACGGAATTTAATCGCAGTACTCCCGTAGAGTTCAAGGCGGCGATGGAGGATCTCAAAACGGCGGGTATAACGTCTTACGTTTTCGACGTGAGAAATAACCTTGGTGGAGATCTTGACGCCATTTGCTCCGTTCTTGACTACCTTCTTCCCGAAGGTCCTATCGTAAGACTCGTTGATGCAGACGGCAACGAGAGAACGAAGAATTCCGACGCATCTTGCGTTGAGGGAGATATTTGCGTTTTGGTAAATAAATACACCGCGTCCGCGGCAGAGCTTTTTGCGGCGGCGATAAGGGATTACAAATACGGAACTCTTATAGGCACGACTACCTACGGTAAGGGTACGGCGCAGTCTATTAAGAAGTTCCCCGACAACTCCGCCCTTTTCATCTCTACGGAGCTTTATATGCCTCCGTACGGCGATAACTACGAGGGAGAGGGAATAACGCCCGACGTCGTTTTGGAATACGAAGCGGGTACGAACGGAAACGAAGACAACCAAACGCAGAAGGCTGTTGATATGTTGCTTGATCTTTTGAAAGCAAAGGAGGACATTGAATGATTAACGCTGAAGGACAAAAGTATTATCTTACGACGGCTATTGCCTATACGTCGAAAAAGCCGCACGTCGGTAATACTTATGAGATCATTCTCGCCGATGCTATCGCGAGAGCGAAAAGAGCAATGGGCTATGACGTGTTCTTTTTAACTGGAACAGATGAGCACGGTCAAAAGATCGAAAACGGCGCCAAAGCGATGGGAATCACTCCCAAAGAGCATGTTGATAAAGTTGCGGGCGAGGTAAGAGCGATATACGACGCGATGGGTGCTACTTACGATAAGTTTATCCGCACCACAAACGAATATCACGAAAAGGCTGTTCAAAAGATATTCAAAAAGCTCTACGAGCAGGACGACATATATCTCGGAGAATATTCGGGTATGTATTGCCTTCCTTGCGAGGCTTTTTATACGAAATCACAGCTTGTAGACGGAAAATGCCCCGAATGCGGAGCTGAAGTGACGGAAGCAAAGGAGAAGGCGTATTTCTTGCGTCTTTCCAAATATTCCGAAAGACTTAAAAAGTATATAGAAGACAACCCCGATTTCATTTTCCCCGAATCGAGAAAAAATGAAATGGTTAAAAACTTCCTTGAAGCAGGACTTCAAGACCTTTGCGTTTCGAGAACCTCTTTCAAGTGGGGAATCCCCGTCGACTTCGATCCCGACCACGTAGTATACGTTTGGATAGACGCTCTTTCCAACTATATTACTGCAATGGGTTATGCAGTAGACGAAAAGGGCGAGCTTTATAATAAGTATTGGCCCGCAGACGTTCACATAATAGGCAAGGATATCTTGCGTTTCCATACTCTTATCTGGCCCATAATCTTGATGGCGCTCGGTGAGCCTCTTCCGAAGCACATCTTCGGACACCCTTGGCTCTTATTCGGAACGGATAAGATGAGCAAGTCCAAAGGAAACGTAATATATGCAGACGATCTTGTTGATCGCTTCGGTGTTGACGCGGTCAGATATTATCTCCTTTCCGAAATGCCTTACGGAAACGATGGAAGCATAACCTACGAGTCCATCGTTTCGAAGTACAACAGCGATCTTGCAAACACGCTCGGAAACCTCGTTTCGAGAACGGTTGCAATGATAAAGAAATATTTCGGCGGCGAGATAAAAGCCCCCGAAGTAAGCGATGCTTTAGACGATGAGCTTAAAGCGGTTGCAAAAACGGCGGCTGAAACTTGCGAAAACAAGATAAACGAGTTTATGACCGCCGATGCTCTTGAAGCTGTATTTACGCTCCTTTCAAGATGCAATAAATATATCGACGAAACTTGCCCGTGGGTGCTCGCAAAGAGCGAAGAAACGATGGGAAGACTTGCGACGGTTATGTATAATCTCGCAGAGTCGATAAGAATCGCGGCAGTTTTGCTTTCACCCTTTATGCCCGATACCGCAAAGGAGATACTTCGCCAGATAGGTGTAAACGACAGCGCTTGGCAGAGTGCCGATAAGTTCGGTACGCTTGCGGTGGGAACGAAAGTAGCTGATGAAACGAGCCCCTTGTTTGCTCGTCTTGATGAAGAAAAGGTGCTTGCGGAGATATACGCGGAGATTGAGAAAAATAATCCTCCCAAGAAGGAATATCAGCCCCTAGAGCCTCAAATCAAGATAGACGAATTTGCGAAGGTAGACCTTCGCGTCGGAAAGATACTTGAATGCGAACCCGTAAAGAAGTCCGATAAGCTTCTCGTTATGAAGATTGACCTCGGCTTTGATGTAAGACAGGTCGTAAGCGGCATAGCGGCATACTATAAGCCCGCAGACCTCATCGGCAAAAAGGTAGCCGTCGTGGCAAACCTTGCGCCCGCAAAGCTTCGCGGCGTTGAAAGCCAGGGAATGATACTTGCTTCAGGCGAAGACGATGTTAAAGTTCTGTTTATCGACGAAAACGTCGAAGTCGGCGAGAAGATAAGATGATAATCGACTCCCACGCTCATTACGACGATGCGCGCTTTGATGGCGACAGGGAAGAGGCGATAGCACTTGCAAGGGAAAGCGGAGTTGATATAATAATCAACGCCGCAAGTGACGTCGAAAGTTCACTTCGATCGGTGGAGCTTGCCGAAAAATACGACTTTTTCTACGCTTTGGCGGGAATTCACCCGCACGAAGCCGAAAAAGCCGATACCTACGAAGAGAAAACTCTTTCCGAAATCGAATCGATAGCTAAAGGAAGTAAGAAAGTTGTCGCGATAGGCGAGATAGGACTTGACTATCACTACGATTTTTCACCGAGAGACGTGCAAAAAAAGTGGTTTGTGCTTCAAATGGAGCTTGCGCGTAAACTTAAGATGCCCGTAGTCATTCACTCAAGAGAGGCAATAGCCGATACTATGGACATAATAAGGGCATTTCCCGACGTCCGCGGAGTCGTACACAGCTTTTCGGGAAGCGTAGAGACACTTCACGAGCTTTTAAAGCTTGGATATTATATATCACTCGGCGGCGTCGTAACTTTCAAGAATGCAAAGACTGCAGTTGAAGTTGCGGGAGCCTGCCCAAGTGACAGACTGCTTCTTGAAACGGATTGTCCGTATCTTTCGCCCGAGCCTCACAGAGGAAAGAGAAACGGCTCGCATCTTATGATCTACACGGCAAAGCGTATAAGTGAAATAAGAGGCATAAGCCTTGAAAAGTTACTTGACGACTGTGCGCAAAATACAAAAAGGATTTTCCAAATAATATAAAAAAGAGGAAGAAAAAATGAACGCCATTGGTTTTGACAACGATGCGTATATAAGACTGCAATCGGAGCAAATAAGAAAGAGAACGGGAAAGTTCGGCGGCAAGCTTTACCTTGAATTCGGCGGTAAGCTTTTCGACGATAACCACGCCTCCCGCGTTCTTCCGGGATTCAAGCCCGACAGTAAAGCTCTTATGCTTAAAGCGCTCGGCTCTGACGCCGAGGCTATAGTTGCCGTTGCGGCGGCGGATATCGAAAAGAGCAAGATGAGAGGGGACATCGGCATAAGCTATTGCGATGAGGTTCTCCGTATAGTCGACGCTTTTTCCGCTATTGATATAAATGCAAAGAATATTGTCATCACTCAATACAGCGACCAGCCTGCCGTAAAGTCGTTCAAAGCACGCCTTGAGCGCCTCGGACTGAAGGTGTACCGCCACTATACCATCGAAAATTATCCCTACGATATTCAAGGTATAGTTTCCGAAAACGGCTTTGGTAAAAACGATTTCGTGGAGACGAAAGCACCTATCGTCGTTGTAACCGCTCCCGGCCCCGGAAGCGGCAAGATGGCGGTCTGTCTTTCCCAGCTTTATAATGAAAATAAGCGCGGCAATAATGCGGGATATGCAAAATTCGAAACGTTCCCGATATGGAACATTCCCTTAAAGCACCCCGTAAATCTTGCATACGAAGCGGC
>JAZRTW010000011.1:0-4670 GCA_045652265.1 Eubacteriales bacterium
ACGGAAAGTCCGCGCGCCTTCTTATACTCGCCGATTTTTTTGCAAGCTTGCATACGCCTTTCGAATAGGCGCGCCATTTCGACGTCGACTTCGTTTATTTCTTTTCTTAAAACGTCAAGCTCTTCCATTTTCCTTTATACCCCTCATATATAAAATAAAGCGGCTTTCCCAAAGGAAAGCCGCCATTTTGACGATTTTGCAATACCGCTTATTTATGCGGCAAAGCTGTGCTTCGTTCCTTTGGAAATAAATTTTAAGAAACCGTAAAAGTAAAAATAGTAAAAAAAGTAGTACGCAAAATAGCGTACTACTCCCATAAACTTATTACTCGCACAGACAGAGCAAGACACGGAGTTTTTTGCGTTTAAAGCAATAAGCTTCTCCATTTTCTTTCTCCTTCGTCCGTGTTTTTCTTGGATTTTCTTTAGTTTACTACTTTTGTTTTGCTTTGTCAAGAGAAAATACAAAAATTCCCTATTTCGTCATTTTCTCTTGCTTTACCTTGTGGTCTATCACGTGGCGAGAAGCAAGCTCTTTCTTGATATCCTCAACGCTTATGCCCATCTGTACCATCAAAACCATTACGTGATACGCAAGGTCGGCAATTTCATAAACCGTCTCATTTTTGTCATCTGCCTTACCTGCGATTATGACCTCCGTAGACTCCTCGCCGACTTTTTTAAGTATCTTGTCGATGCCCTTTTGAAAAAGATAGGTCGTATAAGAGCCCTCAGGCATATCTTTTTTTCTGCCCTCAAGAAGCGCATAGAGCCCTTCAAGCGAGAACTGTCCCTTTTCTTCGTCAATATACAAAGGATAGTTAAAGCAAGAGTCCGTTCCCTCGTGGCAAGCGGGGCCGTCCTTTTCGACAACGACTGTCAAAGCGTCCTTATCGCAATCGGCGGTTATGGAAACTATATGCTGATAATTTCCGCTCGTCTCGCCTTTAAGCCAGAGTTCATTTCTCGAACGGCTGTAAAAGCAGGTAAGCTTCTTTTCAAGTGAAATTTGAAGGCTCTCTCTGTTCATATACGCAAGTGTGAGTACCTTCTTTGAAAACGCGTCGACAACTATCGCGGGAATAAGTCCCTTTTCGTCAAATTTAAGCTCGTCAATGTTTATCATTTCTATTCTCCTATATTCTGACCGTAATTCCCTCTCTTGCAAGAAGGCTCTTTAAGTCTGATATTTTCACTTGTCCGTAGTGGAAGACCGATGCGGCAAGTCCCGCATCTATATCGGGTATCTCCTTAAATAAAGTTACGAAATCTTCAGCGCTTCCCGCACCGCCAGATGCGATTACGGGTACGTTCACAGCGTCGCATACGAGCTTTAAAAGCTCGATGTCAAAGCCTTTTTTTACACCGTCCGTGTCGATGGAATTGACAACGACCTCGCCCGCGCCCATAGAAACACAGCGCTTTATCCACGATATTGCTTCAAGCCCCGTATCCTCTCTGCCGCCCTTTGCAAAAACGCGAAACTCGCCGTCTACTCTTTTTATGTCCGACGAGAGCACTACGCATTGGTCGCCGTATTTTTTCGCCGCCTGTGTGATAAGCTCGGGATTTTTTATCGCACCCGAATTCACGCTCACCTTATACGCGCCGCACTTTAAGACTCTGTCGAAATCCTCGACCGTATTTATGCCGCCGCCCACGGTAAGCGGTATAAATATGTTTGCCGCGACTTCGGTGAGTATCTCGGTAAAGAGCTTACGCCCGTCGCTTGATGCAGTTATATCGTAAAAAACAAGCTCATCCGCACCGCAGTCACTATAGTATTTTCCAAGCTCCACGGGGGAAGAAACGTCGTTTAAATTTTGGAAATTCGTGCCCTTTACCACTCTGCCATTCTTTACGTCAAGGCAGGGAATTATTCTTTTCGTTATCATTTTGCCGCCTCCAACGCATCTTCTATCGACAACGCGCCCGTGTAGTACGCCTTGCCGACTATCGCACCGTAAAGCTCCATCGCCTTAAGTGCCTTTATATCGTCTATACTTGAAACGCCGCCCGATGCGGTAATGCACATTGAATATTTTTTGGAAAGCTCGCGATAAAGCTCTCTGTTCGTGCCCTGCATAGCGCCGTCTTTTGAGATATCCGTGCAGATAACGTACTTTACGCCGAGCTTTTCCATTTTCATAAAAAACTCATCTGCCGTAAACGCGCTTTTCTCCGTCCAACCCTTTATGGCAACGTAGCCGTCCTTTATGTCGATGCCGACGGCTATTTTGTCGCCGTATTTTTCGACTGCTTTGCATAAAAACTCTTCGTCCTTTACCGCCGCCGTGCCGAGTATCACTCTGCCGACGCCGCGCGACAGATATGCGGTAACGGTCTCGATATCTCTTATGCCGCCGCCTATCTCGCAAAAAAGTCCGACGTCATTTACAATTCTTTCCACCGTATCAATATTCGGAGTAGTGCCGTATCTTGCGCCCTCCAAATCGACGAGGTGGATATACTCTGCTCCGCTTTTTTTGAACGCCCTTGCAACCTCGACGGGATTTTCGCTGTAGACGGTCATTTTATCGTAGTCGCCTTTATAAAGGCGCACCGCCTTGCCTTCATATAGATCTATTGCGGGAAAAATTATCATAAATCCTTAAATCCTCTTAAAATATTAAGTCCGACCTCGCCGCTCTTTTCGGGGTGGAACTGACAGCCATAGACGTTATCTTTCGCCACCGCCGCCGTAAGCTCTTTACCGTACTCGCTCGTAGCAAGAAGCGCATCGCCTACGCCCTCGGCGTAAAACGAATGGACGAAGTAAACGAAGTCGCCGTCCTTTATATACTTAAAAAGCGCGCTGTCCTTTTTGAAGATAAGTCCGTTCCAGCCGATGTGCGGAATCTTTAAATTATCGGGAATGCTGTCCTTCATGGGCACGATGTCACCCTTTAAAAAACCAAGTCCCTCGTGCTCTCCGTACTCGTAGCTTTTTTCAAATAAAAGCTGCATACCGAGGCATATACCCATTATCGGCTTACCTTTTCCCACCTCTTCCGTGATGAGCCTATCAAGGCCGCCCTCGGAAAGCTTTTTTCTCGCGTCCTCAAACGCGCCTACACCGGGAAGTATGAGTTTTTCAGCCTCTCTTATCACCTTTTCGTCTCTTGTGACAATTGCATCTGCGCCTACTGCCTTAAGTGACGAAACGAGTGAAAAAAGGTTTCCTACACCGTAGTCGATTACCGCTATCATCAAAGAACTCCTTTTGTCGAGGGCACCTTACCGTCAAGTGCGGGGTCTATTTTTACCGCCGCAGAAAGAGCGCGTGCGACCGCCTTGAATGCACCTTCGATTATGTGATGTGAGTTCGTGCCCGCAAGCTGTTTTATATGAAGCGTGATAAGCGCATTGCGGCAAAGGCTTATGAAAAATTCTTCGCAAAGCTCCGTATCGAAATTTCCGACCTTATAAGAAGGAATATCGAGCCCGTACGCAAGGTGCGCTCTTCCCGAAATATCCACAGCCGCCAAAATAAGCGCCTCGTCCATCGGGAGTATCATATTTCCGTAGCGGGTTATTCCCTTCTTTTCGCCGAGCGCGGAGAGAAGAAGGCTTCCCAAAGCAATGCCTATGTCCTCAACCGTATGGTGATAGTCAACGTAAGTGTCACCCGTCGCCTTTACCGTAAGGTCAAAGCGTGAGTGGTGAGCAAAAAGGGTAAGCATGTGATCAAGAAATCCGCATCCCGTGGAGATATCCGCTTTGCCCTCTCCGTCGAGATTTATGCTCATTTCAATATCCGTTTCGGCTGTCTTACGCTTAATTTCAGCTACTCTCATTTTAATTCTCCCAATATTTCTTTTACTTTTTCGAGGAACGTTTCCATTTCCTCCCTGCTTCCTATCGTTATTCGGTTATAGTCTTTTATTCTCGGCTTATCGAAATGCCTCACCAAAACGCCCTTATCCTTTAAGCGAAGATAAAGCTCCTTGCCGCCTATTCTATCGCTTTTCGCGAAGATGAAATTTGCCTTCGAAGGCGTAAGCTCAAAGCCGAGCTTTACAAGCTCTTTTGTCACAAACTCTCTTGTGTCGATTATCTTCTTACAGTTTTCCCTAAAGTATTCGCTCTCTCCCATAGCGGCGACTCCCGCCGCCTGCGTTACGGAGTTTATATTGTATGGGTTTGTGGAATACTTTATCTTTTCAAGGTCGCTTATAAGCGCTTTCGACGCAAACGCAAAACCGAGTCTTGCTCCCGCCATACTGCGCGATTTTGAGAAAGTCTGCACGCATAAGAGGTTATCGTATTTCTTAACAAGAGGAGCACAACTTTCGCCGCCGAAATCGACGTACGCTTCGTCTATCAAAACGACGCAGTCAGGGTTTGCCTTTACTATTTCTTCAACATCGTTACGCGAAATCGCGATTCCCGTAGGCGCATTGGGGTTTGCCAAAACGAGAAGCTTACCCTCTATTCCCATATAATCTTGGGTATTCACCGTAAAATCGTCACGAAGCGGTGAAATTTCAAAGTTAAGTCCGTGGAAACGCGCGAATACCTCGTAAAAGCCGTAGCTTATATCGGGAAATACAACGCCGCGCGCACCGAACGCGAGAAACGCGAAATTTAATATATCGTCGCTCCCGTTGGTCAAAAATACGTTTCTTACGCCAACGCCGTACTGCTCTGCTATAGCATTTTTCAATGCCG
>JAZRTW010000012.1:0-6724 GCA_045652265.1 Eubacteriales bacterium
TTTAAACGAAGACCTCGTCGTTGCCACGCACCGAGTAGTGCGCGTAGACGCGGAAAATCAAAGATTTTACACGAAGGGCCTTACAAACGATATCGAAGATGCCCCCGTGCATTTTAACAATGTTATCGGCGTGCCGCAGTTTCATATTCCGAAGCTTGGATACGTGTCCGACTTCGTTCAAAACCCGCCCGGTATGTACATAACCATCGGCGGCGGTATTATCCTAATATTGCTCGTTTTTCTCCCCGATATGCTCGGCAAGAAGAAAAAGGAGGACAAAGAAACGGCTCCTTCCTCCCAGACCGACGCTTTGGCAGAGGAAAACGAAAAACTGAAAGCAGAACTTGAAAAGCTCCGCACGGATATGGACGGCAAAGATGCCGAATAATTACGGTTTCGCATTCGCGCCTGTTAAGGAATTCCGACAGGCACGAGTTTGAAATATATTTTTGAAGAAAGGAGGAAATTACAATGAAAATGACAAAGAAAAAGGTGTTTGTCGCAGCGCTTGCTATATCCCTCGTTGCAATTCTTTCTATGGGTACTTTGGCTTGGTTTACCGATTTGGATTCCGTTGACAACAAGTTCTTGTTTGCAGACAGTGACGGAGACGGCACCCCCGATTTCAAGATCGACGTTTGGGAAGTAACTCCCGAGGGTGAGGACACGGACGGCTACGACTACGAGAAGATCCTTCCCGGCGACGTGCTTACAAAGGAGCCTCACGTTGAAAATACGGGCGACTATGATCAGTACGTTCGCGTTACCGTGACTATCTCCGACGCACAGGCTTGGTTTGCGGCTCTCGGCACAGATTTCGCAGTTGCCGACGTATTCGTTGGCTTCGACGCTACTATGTGGGATCCCGACCATATCTGGAACAACGTGTACGGCAATGACCCCGCAACGATCAGCGAGATCAAATACGTATTGTACTACAATGACGTTTTGGAAAGCGGCGAAGAATTCACCGTATTTGAAAGCGTTAAGATCCCCGAATCCTTGACAAAAGAGCAGGCGGCTGAATTTGACGAAGCAAGCTTTAACATCACCGTTAAGGCTGAAGCTGTACAGAGCGAAAATATCGCCGACAACGCATACGATGCATTCCAGAAGCTCGGCGCATAATTTCACGTTTTAACAAATAAGGAGAATACTTAAATGACAAACAAAAGAAGTACCAAGCACGCACTGCTTATGAGCGCGCTCGCACTTTTACTGTGCGTATCTATGCTCGTCGGCAGTACATACGCTTGGTTCACAGACAGCGTTACCTCTACGGGTAACATCATCAAGTCCGGTACACTCGAAGTTACGATGGAGTGGAAAGACGCTACGGAAAACGGTGCACAGCAGAATTACAAGAATGCTGAAGAAGGCGCTATTTTCAACTACGATAAGTGGGAGCCCGGCTACGTTGAAGCGAAGAACATCAAGATCGCAAACGTCGGCACGCTTGCATTTAAGTACAATTTGAACATTACTGCTACGGGTGAGATATCCGAGCTTGCAAACGTAATTGACGTGTACTATGCAGAGGGCGAGTACGTTCTTGCTGACAGAAATATGTCCGCACTTACCCGCGTAGGCACGCTTTCTGAAGTTCTTGCAGGTATGCCCGCTAATATGACGGGCTCTCTTAAAGCTGACGATGCTGACAGATATATCACCATCGCACTCAAGATGCAGGAGAGCGCGGGCAACGATTATCAGAACAAGTCCATCGGTTCTGCATTCGCAGTTCAACTCCTCGCAACACAGCTTACGAGCGAAGATGACAGCTTTGACAATCAGTACGATAAGAACGCAGGCTGGACGGGCGAGATCGCTCAACCCGCTTGGAATGAAAACGGCGGATACCAGATCGGTACTCCCGAGGAGCTCGCTTGGTTTGCTCAATACGTTAACGGAACTCTTCCCACGACGTACGCAGCGCGCGAGGCTCTTCCCGCAGGTCATAATGCAGTTTTGACCGCTGACATCAACTTGAATAATCTTCCCTGGACTCCTATCGGACGCGCTATAACCGCAGAAGAAAAAGCTGCAGGCGCACACGCATTCGATTATCAGTTCCACGGTAGCTCTACCATAGCAAAATACGCTATATTCGACGGACAGGGACACACCGTTTACAACCTTAACGTAAACGAGACTCAAAACTCCGGTCTCTTCGGTGCAGCAGTTTATGCAGTAATTAAGAACGTAAACGTTGACGGCGCGAAGATCGTTTCCAATCACTTTGCGGGAACGGTTCTTGCTCAAGGTTATGCAAGAGTTGAAAACTGCCACGTTAAGAACTCAACCGTGATCTGCACCACCGAGCTTATTGACGGCGCGTGGGATAACGGCGACAAGGTCGGCGGCGTTGTAGGTAAGATCAGCGAAAGCAATGATGCTTCCAGCATTTACGGCGTTGTAAAATGCTCTGCAGAAAACGTAAACGTTAGCGCATACCGCGATTGCGGCGGTATCCTCGGTTACGCGGGCAAATGTGCCGAGGTTACAGATAACACTGTTACCAACGTAACTCTTACTCAAGATGCAACTCACGACTATAAAGCTTTCGATTCTGCAGCAAAATATAACTTCAACTCTATTGTCGGCGACTCCACAAGAGAAGCCGGTGTTGAGGTTGAAAATAACGTCGGCGAAGCAGAAATTATTCCTATGGCAACTTCGTCCAAAGGTTTGAAAGAGGTTTTGAAGAATAATGCAACTATTTATGTTGCAGATGGTGAGCACGAGTTGCCTACTCTCGCAGATTACGAAGGCGTTACACTTATCGGTGCCGAGGGTGCTGTAATAGGCGGCAAATCTGAAACTACGGGATTTGCGTCTAACTTCGGCAAGGATACGACCATTAAGAATTTTGAGTTCAGCGGTTCCTCGAACGGCGTTCGTTGGTCTTACGCTAAAGGCGGCACGACCACATTTGAAGACTGCACGTTCGCAGGCGATTCCACTTACGGTTTCCACATTGATGAGTCCAAAGGTGCTACATTTATCTTCAATAATTGCACCTTCGTTGGCTTCAATGCTTTTGCCGGTGACCTTGAGAAAGTTATATTCAACAACTGCACTTTCCTTAACAACGGCTACTACGGTCACACAAATATCTGGTCTGTTGCTGAATTCAACGACTGCACTTGGGGTGATAAGACCTCTGTAAGCCAAGGCAAAGACAGTGGCGCGAAGTTGTATTTTGACGGAGTTGAGGAATCGTATCACCACGAATTTATCGGCTCTACTGAATCTTTGTTTGACTTTGCAAAGTCCGTAAACGAGGGTGGCGACAGCTGGAACGGTCAGAAAGTTCTGCTCGTTGATGACATTGACCTTGAGAATAAGGCTTGGACACCTATCGGTGCTCTTGACGCAAGCGATGGCAATGGCAATTACAGCTTCAACGGAACATTTGACGGTAACGGACACACCATCAAGAATCTGTACATTGGCGATGAATATGCTAATAAGAACGGCGTAGGCCTCTTTGCATCTAATGCGGTTTATGATGATATAGTTATCAAGAACTTGACCGTTGACGGAGCAACTGTTTACGGTAATAAGTGGGTTGGCGTTATTCAGGGCTATACCTATGGCACTGTTAAGGACTGTACCGTAAAGAATGCAACCATCTATGCTAAAAACGGCTATCGTGCGGGTGCGGTTGTTGGTTTTGTTAGCAGTAACGCAACTTCCGCAGGTGCTGCAACCGGAAACATCGCAGAAATTTGTGTTATCTATGTTTCTAAAACTGTTACTGAAACCAACAACGCTGTTGTAGGCACGGATACTTCTGCTAATGCTGCAACTAACATTAATACCAATAAAGCCACCGATTGCGAAGTGATTGTTGGTGCGATTAGTTGATGATCTTGTTGCACTCGGCGGTACCAAAATCAATGGCGCAAGTTATAACTAATTTAGCAAATTCAATCCGTGTGAACGGATAACCCAAGTCCGTCCTATCCCTCCCCGTGAGGGATAGGCGGCGATCAAAGGACACAACTTGAAGTAATAAGTAATAGTGAAGAGTGAAGAAGTTGCGTCTTTTGATTGCCGAAATAAATCTTATAAAAGGAGGTCGGGCAAGTGGGCAAGACCAAGCTTAAAATATTCGTTATAGCTCTTGCGGCGTCACTCGTTGCGTTTATCAGCACGTCCACGCTTGCATACTATACCACAGTCGGAAAAGCCACCAACGTCGTGACCTCCGGTAATATACAGCTTATCATTCACGAAACGACCGACGGGGGACAAGAATTCCCCAAGGAAGGCGTATACATCGTACCCGGAGATATCGTATCCAAGGAAGTCACCATCGAAAACGACTGTGAGCACCCCTTCTATCTTCGCGTGAAGATGGTGTACGGTATAGCTTCCGAAGAGCTTTCCTCCGAAGACTGCTTTAAGCTGAACATAAGCGACGAGCATTGGGAGCTTTTTGACGGCTGGTACTACTATAAGGGTGTCGTAGAGCCTCACGAAACCACGCCGAAAGTATTTTCTCACGTAGAGATCGTCGGCGAAAAAGTAGATAACAGCTATCTTGGCAAGACCTTGACGCTTACGGTCAATGCACAAGCCGTACAAAGCGAAAACAACCCGATAACAGACGGTAAGACTTATACCGCTTCGGGTTGGCCCGCAGAGTAAGGAGGACGGATAGATGAAGAAAATCGTTATGCTTTTAACCGTCCTCGCCGTAGCGCTTAACTTTGCTTTCTCCGCTTACGCGGAAAACGGCAAGGTCACTTACAGTGGTAACGCAGGTGAGTTTTTATTCGAGCCCGGAAGCGATAATTCGATAAGCGACCTTTTTCCCGATTTTAAGGACGTGATGCCAGGAGACACTCTCTCGCAGACGGTCACCGTCAAAAACGACGCAGATAACAAAGTAAAGGTCGATATATATATTCGCTCGCTCGGAGCGCACGAGGACAGCGCCGAATTTTTGTCACAGCTTGACCTTAAGGTGTCAAAGAGCGAAGAAAACGAGATGGCGTATATGTTCGACGCCGCCGCAAACGAAACGGCAGGCCTTACGGATTGGGTGCTTCTGGGTACGCTCTATTCGGGCGGCGAAGTCAATCTTGACATGCTTTTAACCGTTCCCGCGGAGCTTTCTAACGAATATCAAAACCAAATCGGATATCTCGACTGGGAATTTAAGGTCGAGGAATTTCCCGTGGATCCCGATGATCCAAGACCCCCGCAGACCTCGGATAACAGTAACACGTGGATATATTTTGTAATTATGCTTTGCGCTCTCTTTGCGATAATCGTTCTTTTCATAAAGGAGAGGGAGAGCAAAGAAAAGCGCTAAATGAAAACAAGGAGGAATAAGGCGTGAATTCACCGTCGAATAAAACCCTATACAAAAGAATAGCCTTAGCCCTCAGCTTGTGCGCGATCATTCTTTGGGGCGTTCTCGGTACGGGAGCGTCGCTTGCGTGGTTTGTCGATACCACGCCCGAGATCAATAATATTTTTCACTTCGCGGATTTCGACCTTAAGGTATCTTATTTGGACGAAAACAAAGAGTGGGACGAAATTGAGGCGGACACCAAAATTTTCGATGAAAACGCACTCTACGAGCCCGGTTACGTGCAGGTCGTATACTTGAAGATCGAAAACGAGGGCGATGTTGCGTTTAATTTCCATACGGCAGTCAACGTAAACGACTGCGTTGCGGCGACTAACGTTTTCGGCACGGAACTTTTACTGCAGGAGTATCTCAAATTCGGCGTGATAATCGATATCACCGAGGATTACATCTTAAGCGGCGCGCTTATTCGCGATATTGCAAAAGAAAACGCGCAGATACCTTTAGATGAAATCGCCGATATGCCGCTTCATAACTACGCCACCGATCCCGTAAGACTTGAAGCAGAGGCAGAGGCGTATATCGCGCTGATCGTGCGTATGCCCGAAGAAGTCGGCAACGTTGCAAATTACCGAGGCGATACAGTGCCTATGGTTGAGCTCGGTATAACCGTAAAAGCGGACCAGATCCAAAATTGACATGACAGATAATCTTTGAAAGGAGGCTGATAGCGTGAGAAACCTGTACGACGAGTTTTTCCACGTACCCAAACACGCAAAAATACGTGAAAAAGTAATGCTTACGCGTGTAGTTATGACCGTAGCCGTTATGGTTATGTGCCTTTTGGCTATGGGACTTACGGCGTACGCATATTTCACTTGCGATATCACCTCCGAGCATAACACAATTAAAACGGCGACTTTTAAGACCTCCATTACCGTTACGAAGCCCGACGGAAACAAGGTAGTTTTAAAAACGAGCGATAATAGGTCGTTTAAGACCGGTGAATTAAAACCCGGTGAATACACCGTGAAGATCAGCGAGCTGAAGCCGCAGAGCACCGCACAGACGGGCTTTGTAGTCATCAAGGCAGACGGTAAAACCTACCATACCGCACAGCTCGGCGTCGATGAAAACGCTCCCGGCGGCAAAACGTTGGAGATTGAATTTGAGTTTGTGTTGACCGACAAGGCGGAAGTAACGTTCGTTGCGCATTGGGGCACGTCGTCACATTACTCTGCTTACACAAGTAACGCAAACATCAAAAACAACGAAAAGATAAAGTTCATTATAAACGGTATAGAAGAGCTTCCCGTAAAGAATACGGAAAACGGCGATGGCGACGATAGCGAAGGGGGCAAAGAGAACCCGACGCCGCCCGAAGAACAAGGCGAAGAT
>JAZRTW010000013.1:0-3535 GCA_045652265.1 Eubacteriales bacterium
TATCAGCATAAACGGCGACGGCTTTTTATTTAGCTTTTTCATAACTGCCTGTAGAGTGACTATCACGGCAAATATCGCGATAGCTCTAAAGTCAAGCTTTATGCCCGCGCCCGCAGTAGTGATGCCGCAGAGAGTCGAAAGACCGAGTGTTATCGCCGTCGCGCTTATAAGTCCCACGACACAAGGGCGCACGCCCGAAAGAAACGCCTGAACGCCCGCAAGCTTCATAAGATTAGTTATAACTGCGGCGATTATCAAAATTATCACAAGTGAGGGCAAAACTACTCCGAGCGTTGAGCATAAAGCGCCGAACACCTTGCCGAAAAAGCCGTACTGACCGCCCTCGGACGAGCCGATATAGGTTGCCATATTTATCGCGATAGGGCCGGGAGTCGATTCTGCAACGGCGATGAGGTTCATAAATTCCTCTTCGGTAAGCCAACCGTTTGTTATAGATGCTTCTTTTACAATGGATATCATTCCGTATCCACCGCCGAAGGTGAACGCGCCTATTTTAAGAAAGGTGAAAAAGAGCTTTAAAAATATCATTTTTTGCCCTCCTTCACACGCGCGATAAGATATGTTGTGATTCCGACAAAACCGCAAATAAGTATGAGATAGATAGAGGAAAAATTGATTGAAAACAGCGAAAAACATATCATCGCCGCGATGACGGCAAGGATTATTGTGACGTTAAACGCGTTTTTCTTCATAGATTTAAGCATCTTCAGTCCTGCAGACAGAATAAGGTATACGACGCACGCCTGAATTCCGCGAAACGCGTAACCGACGTATTTGAGTGTCAAGAACGCATCGAAAAACAGCGATATTGCAAACATAATAAGAAACGCGGGTAAAACGACGCCCGCAGTCGCAACGCAAGAGCCAAACACACCGCCGAGCTTATAGCCGACGAAGGTAGCCATATTTACGGCAACAGGGCCGGGAGTCGATTCCGATATCGCAACCATATCCAAGAATTCTTCTTTGCCTATCCAATTTCTCTTTGACGAAAGCTCGGATTCGATAATAGCTATCATAGCATAACCGCCGCCGAAGGTGAAAGCACCTATTTTAAGCATTGTCAAAAAGAGCGTCAAAAGTGACGCGCCTTTATTTTTCTTCATTTGTTTTCCTCTTTGCTTTTTTCATAAAGTTGACCGCAGGCGGCGTCTATGTCTCTGCCGAGCCTACGGCGTATAGTCGCGTTTATGCCTCCGTCACAAAGACGTTTACAGAAGGCGTATGCGCTTTTTTTATCCGTAGATGTGAGGTCCTTTCCCTCGACCTCGTTGAGCATAATGAGATTTACGTGGCACAGCATTCCCGAAAGCAGCTTTATTAGTCTGTCGGCGTCCGCGAAGCTGTCGCTTTTATTATGTATTAGTGCGTATTCAAAGCTTATGCGCCTTCCCGTTTCTTTAACGTAGTAACGGCAAGCCTTCATAAGCTCCGAAAGGGGATATGCGCGGTTTATCGGCATAAGCTCGCTTCGCCTTTCGTTTTCGGGTACGTGCAGGCTAATGGAGAGGGTAAGCTGTAATTTTTCTTTCGCAAGTTCGTATATCTTCGGAACGATACCGCAAGTCGAAAGCGAAATATGGCGCATACCGATACCGAGTCCGTTTTCGTCCGATGAGAGCTTTATGAATTTAAGCACGTTTTCGTAGTTGTCAAGCGGCTCACCCATACCCATTATAACGTATCCGTCGATACGTTTTCCCGTATCCTTGCCGATGGCGATAAGCTGACCGAGCATTTCGTATGGCGCGAGGTTTCTTATAAAGCCGTGAGAGCCCGTAGCGCAGAAAACGCAACCCATCTTACAGCCTACTTGGGACGATACGCACACTGTCGTGCCGTGCTCGTAGAGCATAAACACGCTTTCCACGGTATATCCGTCGGCAAGCTCAAATAAGTATTTTCTCGTGCCGTCGGAGGATATCTGCACCTTTTTGATTTTAAGGTTATATACAGGAGCGTCTTTTTCAAGCTTCTCTTTTAAGCTTTTCGGGATATTAGTCATTTCGTCATAACTGCAACCCTTGCAAAGCCAAGAGTATATCTGCTTTGCGCGGAATTTCGCTTCCCCGAGAGAGACGATATATTCTTCGAGCTCCTTTAGGTTCATACTTTGAATGTCTGTCATTTTACTTCCTTACAAGCTTTGCGATATAGAAACCGTCGGGGCAAGCTTTGCTCGGTAAAAAGCAAGTGCCAAGTCCGTCGTGGTATACGTCAAAGCTTTCGCTGTAATTGATTTCCACGGGAGAAAAATCGGGGTTATCATCTAAAAAGCGCCTTACCACGCCCTCGTTTTCGGCTTTATCGAAGGTGCAGGTTGAATACACCAAAACGCCGCCTTTTTTTAAATATTTTGCGGTATTTTGCAAAATGCCGAGCTGAATTTCGGGAAGCCTTCCGTACTCCTCGGGGCTTTTGTAGCGTATCTCGGGCTTTTTTGAGATAGTCCCCAGACACGAGCACGGAACGTCGCATAAAACTCTGTCCGCACAGCCGATGAACTCTTCTTTTTCACACCTGCCGTCCAAAGCTACGGTATTTATTATGGATATACCGAGCCTGTTTGCACCTTTTTTAATAAGCGAGAGCTTGTTTTCGTGAAGGTCGCAGGCGATTATCTTTCCTTCGTTTTCCATATCCATCGCTACGGAAAAGGTCTTTCCTCCGGGGCAGGCGCAGGCGTCTATCACGGTATCGCCGCGTCTTGCATCAAGAGCTTTTGCCGAAAGCGCGGAGGGCTCTGATTGCACGAAATATTCGCCCTTTATAAAATGCTCCTCGCTTTCAACGGCAAAGCCTTTTTGACTTACGATACACACGCCGCATAGATCGGAGACTTCGCAGTCCATTTCATTTGCGAGCTTTTCGGGGCTTGTTTTGAGAGTATTTACGCGAAGCGACATACCTTTATCCGCACCGAGAAGCGATGCGAGTATATCTTCAGCTTTTTCATCGCCGTACTGGGATAGGATAAGCTCTGCCGTCTCTTTCAAAACGGAATATTTTACCGATAGAAGCTCCGCTTTTGAAAGTGTTTTTCCCAAATCCGCGAAAAATTCATCGGGCTTGATTTTTGAAACGCTTCGGAGTACGCCGTTTACGTATCCCATAGCGCCTTTGCCGAATTTTTTTGCAAGATTTACGCTTTCGTTGACTGCGGCGCTTTGCGGTATCTTGTCAAGAAAGTGGAGCTGATACGCCCCAACGCGCAAAATAGCTTTTATCTCTTTGTCAAGCGTTTCGAGCTTCCTTGCGGATACCGACGCGATCATGGCGTCAAGCGTATAAAGACGCTCCAAAACGCCGTATACGATACGGCTGTAAAGTCCCTTTTCCGCACCCTCAAGAGCGTATTTTTTAATCGAAGAATCAAGCTCGATATTCGAGTATCTGCCGTCCTTTTCTATTTTCAACAGAGATATTACGGCGGCGCGCCTTGCGCTTATTTTTTCCATAAACTAATCCCTACGGTTTCCGATGATGAAAACAAACCTAAGAAGGTTTGCAAGAG
>JAZRTW010000014.1:0-3668 GCA_045652265.1 Eubacteriales bacterium
AATGAACGCCGCAGACGTAGAGGCAGTTGCAAAGAAGGTAGACTTCATTCTCTGCGCAGTTGATATGAAGAAAGATGAGAGAAAGGGGCTTGAGGTGGCATACGCAAAGGCGGAAGTGCCCGTTGTATCCAACAACTCCGCAAACCGCTGGACACCCGACGTTCCTATGGTAATTCCCGAGATAAACCCCGAGCATTTCGAGGTTATCGAAGCACAAAAGAAGCGTCTCGGAACGAAGAGAGGTTTTATCGCCGTAAAGCCTAACTGCTCAATTCAGAGCTACGTTCCCATGATCGCGCCCCTTATGAAGTTTAAGCCCAAGACCGTTCTTGCTTCCACTTATCAGGCAATTTCGGGCGCAGGAAAGAACTTCAACGATTGGCCCGAGATGATAGATAACGTTATCCCCTATATCGGCGGCGAAGAGGAAAAGAGCGAAAAAGAACCCTTAAAGGTATTCGGTAAGGTAGAAGGCGGCGAAATTAAGGCGTTCGACGGAATGCTTATCACCTCACAGTGCATAAGAGTACCCGTAACTGACGGACACCTTGCGACCGTATTTATCAGCTTCGAAAACAAGCCTTCAAAGGAAGAGATACTCAAGGCTTGGAGCGAATACAAGGGACTTCCCCAGGAATATAAGCTTCCTTCCGCACCCGAGCAGTTTATAACGTACTTTGAAGAAGATAACCGTCCCCAAACGGGCGTAGAGCGTGAGATCTACGGCGGAATGGGCATAACTGCGGGAAGACTCAGAGAGGACACACTCTTCGACTATAAGTTTGTCGGACTTTCCCACAATACCCTTCGCGGAGCGGCAGGCGGCGCGCTTTTGACAGCAGAGCTTCTCTGCAAGCTCGGCTATTTTGACTGAAAGTGGACGTAAGACTTGCAAAAAGCTCCGATCTTCCGATGATACGGGAGTTTTATGGAAAAATTATAAGTGATCTCAACTCAAAGAACATACCCATTTGGGACGACGTATATCCCGCAAGATGCTTTGAAGAGGACATAGCAAGCGAGCGCTTTTATCTCGTTTTCGAAGAAAAAGCGCTCGTAAGCGCTTTTGTGCTGCTTGAAAGCTGTAAAGGCGAGAGGGCGGTCACTTGGACGGACGATGAGGCAAAAAGCCTCTATCTTTACCGCTTAGGCGTTGATCCCGACGCGCTCCGAAGCGGTATCGGTACGCGCACAATGCGTATAGCCGAGGATATTTCACGCGAAAAAGGCGCCGAGTATCTGCGGCTTTTCGTTGTTGATTTCAACGTCCCCGCGGAGCAAATGTACTTAAAATGCGGATATTCAAAAGCGGTGGGCAAATACACAGACGTTTTTGACGGCGGCGTTATGCTTACCGAATACGGATACGAAATAAAGCTTTAAGATCGGAGGATAAGATATGTCTAAAAATAAGAAGAAAGCACAGGCGAAAAGCGAGACGGTGATGAATATAATCACCGTTGTTCTTATAGTTCTTATAATCGCCGCGGCGTGTGTGTTCGCTTACGATAAGATAAAGGATAACCGAGACGAAAAAGGCGAAAACACGGGCATGACGAGCACCGACGGAGAGTATACTTCGGGCGAAGAAGAGACGGGCGATAAAAAAGAAGAAGTCGAAAGCGTGACTGTCGATTTCACAAAGGAGTACACAGCTACTCACTACGTGGAAATGGAGTTTGAAGCGCTCGGTACGGTAAAGCTTGAGCTTGATGCGACGAAGGCACCCATAACCGTCGAAAACTTCGTAAATCTTGTAAAGAGCGGATTTTACGACGGACTTACTATCCACCGCGCGCAAGACGGCTTCGTTATTCAGGGAGGTGACCCCTTGGGTAACGGATACGGCGGAAGTGCCGAAAGCATAAAGGGCGAGTTTGCGGCAAACGGAGTTGCAAACACGCTTACTCACACGAGAGGCGCTATATCTATGGCAAGATCGGAAGATCCCGACAGTGCAAGCTCACAGTTTTTCATCGTCCAAGAGGATATCGCAAAGGATTCGCTTGACGGGCTTTACGCTGCATTCGGATACGTTGTTGAGGGAATGGAGATAGTCGATAAGATATGCTTAGAAACGGAACCCGCAGGCAGTATAGGAATGCTCGCAAAAGAGGATCAGCCCGTGTTAAAAAAGGTTACGGTAACTGAAAAATAATAAATAAAAAACAAAAAATCCAAGCTCAATGGCTTGGATTTTTTGTTTGGCGGAGTTGGAGAGATTCGAACTCTCGCGCCGATTGCTCGACCTACACCCTTAGCAGGGGCGCCTCTTCACCACTTGAGTACAACTCCGTATCTGTGAAGCAAAATGAGCTATTTTATTTACCGCGCTTTTAAGCACGTGTGGTTATTGTATCACATTGTCAGTAAAAAATCAATACTTTTTGAAATATTTTTTTGATTTATTTCCCGCATACAAAAACCTTTCTTTTTCGACCTTAAAAATAGTGCAAATTTAGGCGAAACTTTTATTCTTTATTGACTTAAGCCCTATTTATGTGGTACAATATATGTGTGAAAGTATATATACTCTTGGAGAAGTTATGAAGCATAAGAAGAAAAAACGTATCATATTTAATGTTTTATACGCCGTTTTCGGAACGGTCTTCGTTGTTGCGGCAATTATGCTTTCCGTAAATCTTATCGGCACACATAAAGCAAACGAAGAGTTCAAAGGTCTGCAAGACCTTTACGGCTCATTATATCAAGACGGTGTCTTGCCCGAAGGAACCGTAGATGTCGGCGACGGAGAAACGAATACAGATACTCCGCAAGGCGACGATCAGCAACAACCGACACCCGTAAAGCCTTCCGAGCCCGCGACGAAGAGAAATCTTGCGGAGCTCATCAAAAAGAACGCCGATTGCGTCGGCTGGATATATCAAAAGGGTACGAAGCTCAACTATCCCGTTATGCATACGCCTGCTGACCCCGAGAAATATCTTCGCCGCAGCTTTTACGGCAAAAATACGACCGAGGGCGTACCTTTTATAGACGCAAGATGTAATCTTTCGAGCGCTCATCTCATACTTTACGGGCACAATATGAACAACGATACGATGTTCGGCTCGCTGAAGTATTATACGAAGAAGAGCTATTTTTCAAAGCACCCCACACTTGAACTTGAAACGACCGTGGGAGGCGTAAAGCAGTTCAAGATATTCGCGGCTTGCTTTGTTAAAGTAGACGACTATATCTATTCGGTCACGGATTTCAAGGACGAGGAAAAGTATAATAAATTCGTAAATCACGTAAAGAGCAAATCATTTTATGATACGGGCGTCACCCCGACGTTCGGAAAGCAAATAATCACTATGTCTACTTGCTACGGAAAGGACAAGACCAACAGACTTGTCGTCTTTGCCGTGAATGCATAATTTAATTTTTCGGAGGAACTATGATCTTACAGCTTGAAGAAGCTATTGCAAATATCAAAAAGCTCGCAGAAGATACCGCGGAGCTCGGTGTCGGAATGGGCGCAGAGGCTCTCGGAAAGAAAATAGGGGAGCTTGAAGAAAAAACGGCATGCGCTGATTTTTGGAACGATCAGCAGGAATCGGGAAAGGTGCTTCAGAGGCTCAAAGCTATCAAGGGCAAGTACGCGGAGTATAAGGCTCTTTGCGCGGCGATAGATGACGCAGAGGCGATGGCGGAGCTTGCAGAGG
>JAZRTW010000015.1:0-4249 GCA_045652265.1 Eubacteriales bacterium
AGTTATTCTTCTCGTTGATGAGCTCGTAGAAGGAAGCTCTCAAAAGTCCGAAGAAGAGGCTTGCGAAAATAGCCACAGCAAGAATCACGAGGAAAAGTACGAATCCGAAGATGACTCCGATGAAGGGGATAGCCGCAAGTACCGAAAGTACGATGATCGCGACAACGATCGCGCCTATCGAAAGAAGCTCTGCAAGGAATACGAATCTCTTGGAGCCCTTCATTCTCTGCTCGGAAACGTGGATTGCTTCGGTAAGGGGAATGTCTTGCTCGTGAACGAGTATGTAAGGAACGAGCATATACTGATAAGTTTTGATTATCGCAAAGATGAATCCAACGATAGGAATGAGCGACCAAAGGAATATCCAAAGAGCCATCCAAGCCGTACCGCCGAGAACTCTCTTTATCGTCTTCCAATCCTTGAAGCAGTCAAAGAGCTGAACCACCTTAACGTCCTCGCCGCGAAGACCGTGAAGAAATACCATCGTCATAGACGTAGAAATGAGAAGGCTGATTGCAAGTGCAACTCCGGGAATCACGCCGAAGAGCATAGATCCGACCGATGTGAGAACTCCCGCAAGAAGAGAGATTCCCCAAAGCTTAAAGGGCTTTTTTGCTATTACTTTGAGTGCGCGCATGATTGCTGAAAATACCATAAGTTTTTCTCCTTTTCTTTTTTATCATTATATACCAATATACGTATTTTGTCAACAATTTATGAGCGTTTTTTGCCTTTTACTTAACAAAATCAAATTCCATATCGTATACGTGTACGGTCTCGCCGTCCTCTATTCCCTTTTCTTCAAGTGCCGCGATAATACCGCTGTTTTTGAGCACTCTCTGGAAATAGTTTAAGGATTCGTAGTCGTTGTAGTTTATGGACATAACGACCTTCTTAAGCCACTCGGCTTCGACGTAAAAGTCGCGGTTTTGCTGTCTTATCGTGAAGCTGTGGTCTTTCTCCTTAACCTCCTCGGCATCAAGGCTCTGCTCCGCTTCGTATATCTTAACGGGCGGTAAAGTCTCAAGCTTTGCGCTGACCGCATAAAGAAGCTCCTTTATGCCCTCTCCCGTCGCAGCAGATATGGGGTATACCTCAACGCCTATCTCGCCGCAGTAGCTTATAAGCGCGTCGTAAAGAGCCCTATCCTCTATAGCGTCGCATTTGTTTGCGGCGACTATCTGCGGGCGATTTTCAAGCTCGGCACTGTAGTTTTTAAGCTCTGCGTTGATTATCTTCATATCCTCCACGGGATCTCTTCCCTCGGTGGAGGCGGCGTCAACGACGTGAATGAGCATTCTGCATCGCTCGACGTGGCGTAAAAACTGATGCCCGAGTCCCGCGCCCTCACTTGCACCCTCGATAAGTCCGGGAAGGTCGGCGCAGACGAAGCTTTTTTCTATATCCGTTTGCACGATACCCAAAACGGGGCTCTTTGTCGTGAAGTGGTATCCCGCTATCTCGGGAGTCGCGGCGGATATCTTTGAAATAAGTGAGCTTTTTCCGACGCTGGGCATACCCACAAGTCCTACGTCGGCAAGTACCTTAAGCTCCAAAAGGAGATTTCTCTCCACGCCCTCTATACCCGCTTTTGCAAAGCGCGGTGTCTGCCTTGTGGGAGTCGCAAAATGCTTGTTTCCGAATCCTCCCTTGCCGCCCTTACAGATAACTACAGGCTCGTCGTTTGAGATGTCCGCAAGTATCTTTCCGCTGTCGGCGTCTTTTATGACCGTTCCGAGCGGTACGCTTATTACGGTGTTTTCGCCGTTTTTGCCGTGGAATTTTCTTCCCGCACCGTTTCCGCCGTTTTCCGCGACGAACTTTCTCTTATACTTAAAGTCAATAAGAGAGGTCTTGCCGTAGTCGGCGACGAATACGATATCGCCGCCGCGGCCGCCGTCACCGCCGTCAGGACCGCCTGCCGCAACGTATTTTTCACGTCTGAAAGAAACGGCGCCGTTTCCGCCGTTTCCCGCTTTTACATAAATTTTAGTCTTATCAATAAACATATCTATTCCTTAAATCTCGCATACGCTTCGTATGCTTCTTTTGCCATCTTTTCGTGAAGCTCGTCGCCGTCAGTTTTCGCACGTTCGCCGAACATTGCCGAATATATCGTGCAAGCGGCAAGGTACGAGCCCTTTTTCGTTGCGTGCTCGTCGTCTGATCTGAAAAGCTCAACGTCGGGCTCTTTATCGTAAAAGCTCCAAAAAGCTTCTCCCGCAGGTGCAAACGCAAATCCCGTTTCTTTTACAAACTCAAGATATCCCTTCGTAGCCTCTCCCTGCTGTCCTCTTTCGTGTCTTCTCGGCCACGGCATATACATAACGCCCTTTGCTTCGCTTTGCATAACGTAATGCGCAAGCTTCATTCCCTCGGTCATAAGGCTTTCTTTTATAAAGGGGTTTGCGCGGTGTTGCAGTACGACGTAGTCGTATTTGCCGTATTTGATATTGAAAGGTGCTTCGGCATCGTTTAAATGATTTTCAAGGCCGATGCCGCCGTGAGCAAGCATTACGGGAAATACGTCTTTGCCGTTCCACTTACATATTCTCTTAAAAATATCGGGCATATCGTTGTAATAAACGTGGCTGTTGCCGATAAACAAAACTTTTATCATTACTTGATATCCTCAACTACCGTAACGGGCGTATCGAGTCTCGTGGGGTGTGCAAGGTAATCCTTCATAAGTTTAAGCGCGGATGCAAAATAGTGTCCGTCGCAGATTCTCTCGTCAGTGCATACGTTAAAATCAAGATACTTTCTCTCTTCAACTACGCCTTCCTTGTTCATAACGAGCTGGGGGCGCTTCTTTCCGTATGCTATAAATATCGGAATGTTTCCGAAATCGTAAAGGTGGTGGAATATCGGTGGTATACCGAGCGAGCCCATCGAGGTTATGAACATAGATGCGTGGAAGGGGCTGAGATTCTTCAAGAAATTGGGCAAAAGACCGATATAGTCAAGTCCGCGAAGAAGCTTTATCGCCCACTTTAAAAGAAATCCCGGTATGTAGTTTAAGACTCTTGCAAGGGAGTCAAATCCGTTTTTGTCCTCCGTCTCCGATTCTCTGTTAAGCTCAACGAGTGCTTGGAATTGGTTATAGATATCCTCGGGCGTTGCGTCGGGCTGAAGGTTAAGCTTCACGCAAGTCTCCATAGCGTTCAGCTTCATCGTTTTTTTGACCATCATAGAGATAATTACGCCGTTTTTTCTTGCGTATATCTTATTGCCTCTTATAAATCTGTTGATACCGGGTCTTTCCGCAACCGTTCTTACGTAAGCTGAAAGCAATACGTGGAGGATACCGAAATTTTTAAGACCGCTCTCGCGCTTCTGGCGCACATAGCGCTCCATATTCGCAACGTCTACGCTATCGCTCATATAGTTGGTCGAACCTATTCGATCAAGCATAATATAGGGCGAGACTTTGTTCATCGGTGGCAGATTTTTAATCTTTCTTCCGTCTTTAGCCATAGTAAAAATCCTCTTCTCTTTATAAAATGGGGCATTTTCGAAAGGCGTTTAAAAAATCGCTGTTTCGAGCAAACAATACCGCAATTTTAGTATATACCATAATCACAAAAAATGCAAGTATTTATTTAAACGAAGATAACTATTGCAAACGGCGTCAAATTATGGTATGATATGATGTAATGATATGAACAGAGGTAATTATGAATACGATTATTCGCTCTGCAGAAGTTCTTTTAAAAGAAAACGGCGTTTACACCGTAAAAAAATGCGATATCGGCATCGAAAACGATACGATTCGCCACGTTGGAAATATACCCGAAGACTTTGTCTGCGACAAAATCATAAACGGCGAAAACAAATTTGCCGTTCCCTCTCTTATAAACTGCCACACCCACGCGTATATGGGCGTTTTCAGAAATCTCGCGGACGACCTTCCCTTCGACAAATGGCTTTTCGAGTCAATTATGCCCCGCGAGGACAGAATGACGTGCGAAGGCGCAAAAGCGGGTGCTATGCTCTCGCTTCTTGAAATGATAAAAAGCGGAACGGGCTGCTTTGTGGATATGCACATGTTCCCGAAGGCAAGCGCCGAAGCGGCGCTAGAGCTTGGTATGAGAGCCGTTATTTCAAGAGGACTTGCGGGAGAAATAGACACCGACGGCGGTGCGGAAAGAAGATTTAAAGAAGCGCTTGATGAGATAGAAGAATATAAAAACGAGCCGAATCTCACCTTTATGATAGCGCCGCACGCGATATATACCTGCGGCGAAAA
>JAZRTW010000016.1:0-5422 GCA_045652265.1 Eubacteriales bacterium
ACATGGCTACGATCCGACTTTATTCGAAAACGTCAGCTTTTCGTACGTTGAGGGGAAACAGGTGCTTAAAAACATCACGCTCTACGCTCACCCCGGTCAGAAGATAGCCTTCGTAGGCTCCACGGGCGCAGGTAAGACTACGGTTATGAATCTCTTGCCCCGTTTCTACGATATAGAAGAAGGCAGTATCACCGTAGACGGAGTTGATATAAAGAAATATCGACGAAAGGAGCTTCGCGAAAAGGTCGCGATGGTATTGCAGGATACGAAGCTCTTCACGGGTACGGTTATGGAAAATATCCGATACGGCAGACTTGATGCTACGGACGAAGAAGTTATAGAAGCGGCAAAGACCGCCTCGGCGCATGGCTTTATAACGAAGCTTGCGGACGGTTATAACACGTTTTTGGACGGCGACGGTGCAAACCTTTCGCAAGGACAGCGCCAGCTTCTCAATATAGCAAGAGCCGCTTTATCGAAAGCTCCGATACTGATACTTGACGAGGCTACGAGCTCCGTCGACTCGAAGACGGAAAAGATGATAAACGAGGGAATGGCGAAGCTTATGGAAAACCGCACTACTTTCGTAATAGCGCACAGACTTTCAACGATAAGCGATTCGGATTGCATTATGGTACTCGAACGAGGCGAAATAATCGAAAGGGGTACTCAAGAACAGCTCATCGAGCAAAAGGGCAGATACTACGAGCTGTATATGGGACTTCGCGAACTTGACTAAAAATAAAGCCGATAGATTCAAAACGAATCTATCGGCTTTTTCTACGGCCTATGGCCTAAGGCCTAAAAAAATTCCCCGCATCAGCGGGGAATTTTTATTGTAACTTTATTTGCCTTCGTTTTCAAGCTGTTCTGCGAGAGCTTGTTCTTCCAACTCGATGTACATCTTATAGTCGGATACCTTTACTTTGTTGAATACCTTGAATCCGTACCAGCTTGTTTTAAGGCCGGACATTTCGGTCGTTGCGTAGCTGTCTACGTTAAAGTAGAGGGGGATAGCGACCATATCGTCTACGAGAAGGTCTTCAGCCTGGTGAAGAAGCTTTGCTCTTTGCTTGAGATTATTCTCTGCAAAAGCCTGCTCCATAAGTGCGTCGAACTCCTCGTCGTTGAGTCCCGTTGCGTGAGAAACAAAGCCGTACTCGTAGTTTTCATTCTGCTTTAAAGCTCTGCCGCTGTATTTCGTGGAGAACTGTGCGAGAACGGAGAATGCATCGGTGGAGTATGCGTGAAGATCAGCTATGCAAGCTTCGTACGAGCCAAGTTGCATAACCGCGCAGTACTTATCGTATTCAAGCTCGCGAATCTGTACGGTTATACCGTATTGCTTCCAAGCTTCAGCAAGCATATTAGCTGCGGTCAAGTGCTCTTTTTTGCCCTGGAGGACCGTAACGGTTACGGTGCCGGAAACGGAGTTGAGGGGCTCGGTGCTCGTGTAATAGCCGAGGATATTGCCGCCTACCTTACGGAAGGACTTGGAAGCCTTGGTTGTTTCGAACACACCGTAGGGTACGAGAGCGGTAGCCGCCTTGCCGCCGACAGCCTCTGCGATAGCCGTTCTGTCGATTGCCGCGGAAAGCCCCTGTCTTACGGATCTCTTGCTGAAGACTTTGTTCGTCGTATTAAGATAAACTACAGTCGTTGCAAGAAGGTCTTGATCTTTGGTCTTGTATTCGTTTTCACCGGAGAAATTGCCGAGATAGAAGAGGAAGCTATTTTCGGCATCGCCGGATTTTGTAGCGTTAAACGCGCTTTCTGCATCAGCGGGAGCGCCGAATTTAATGGTGATCTTTTCGGGGTTTACGTATTTCTGCTTATCCTCGGTCGCTATACCTTTAAGATAGTAGTAGCCGTTTCTCTTGAGAACGAGTGAATCTTTCGTCCAAGCAGAGATAGCGTAAGGGCCGTTTGATACGATAGTTGTGGGATCTGCAACGGCGCTTGTTGCCCAACCTTCGGGATTAGCCGCGATTACCTCTTCGCGTACGGGAACGAGGTAGGGGCTTGCCAAGTTTCTAAGGAAAAGGTCTACGTTATAATCGGGATCTTCAAAAGTGACCTCCAAGAGCTTTTCGTTGAGCTCCACAAGACCTATATCGTCTATGGTCATCATCTTTTGAACGCCTTCTTTAACCGCTACGGCATTCTTGAGGCATAAGAGAAGCGATGCGCCGGGGCCTTCGTAGTTGGGCTCCAAAAGACGCTTCCAAGCGTAAACGATATTGGACGCGGTAACGGAAACGCCGTCGCTCCAGCTTGTATCTTTAAGCTCGATATAAAGCTTCGTTTCGCCGTTAATCTCTTTCGTATAGTAATCTTCGCAGAGAGCCTTCTCAAGCTTACCGTTTGAGTTTATCTTGAAAAGACCTTCATACAAAAGTCCGAGATACTGAACTGTATCAATGTCGTATTGAGGAACGCCCGGATCGAGAGTTACGGGTTCATTCTCCGTAAAGTATACGTATGTATAGGGGCCGTCGTCTTCCTTTTCGCCTGAACAGCCGGCAAAAGCACCGACAACCATAATTGCACAGACGAGCAAGGCTGTTAATCTTTTGAATGTATGCATAGTATATTTTTCCTCCTTGAAATGCGCTACATATTATATCCATTGTATTATATCATCAAATAAAGATAATTTCAATATACTTTTTCAACAAATTTTGCTCTTATGAATATTATTTTTGACCAATGGAAAAATAATAAGGACAAATTTAAGATACGGAGAGAGAAATGAAGAGATTTTTAGTTATATCTGCGATAATGTTTTTATGCCTCGGTTTCGATGCCCACGCGTACACAGACGAGCTTTCGTACGGTATTGCCGTCTTGCGCAAAGAGGTAAGCTTAAATAAGAGCTTCGACTCGTCGGAGAACTCTGCGTTTTCGCCTGCCGATTTCGAAAAAGCCATCGGCGTAAGCAAGCTCGGAGCGATATCTGTTGAAAAGCTTCCCGACAGAGCCGAAGGCGCGCTTTTTCTTTACGGAGAGCCCGTCTACAGCGGCCAGGTGATAAAAAGAGAAGCTATTTTCGGTTTAAGCTTCACGCCTGCCTTTGACGAAGTCCGCACGGCAATCTTCAGCTTTTCGGACGTAGGAGAGGGAAGCGGCGAGTACGAATGCGTTATGACGCTTTCTTAACTTCGAATATGAAAAAATCTCCGCTCGTCACGAGCGGAGATTTTTTATTTTTTAATTATTCAGCAACAACCGTTACAGATGTGATGTGGGGGTTTACGCCGTTGTACCAGTAGAGGAAGCCTTCGCAATCGATCTTGTCGCCGATCTTGAGAGCCTCAACTGCCTTGTAAACGTCTGTTTCTGCGCCGCAGAGGTAAGACTCAACGGTGAAGGAATAGGTGTTTGTGCCGTCCGTTACGTCGAAGTAAAGGTCTTTACCCTGTGTGCCGGATCCGTCCCAGTCATAGAAGAAAGCAACGTCTGTGCCGTCAGCTGCCTTTTTAGCTGCAACGGTGAGTCCCTTGAAGGAAACGAACTTGTTCATATCTTTGATGAGGTCTTCGGTTCCGAGGAGAGCGGTAACGTCCTTGGGCTCTGCGATGAAGGGTGTAGCGTCTTCGATGATCTCGAAAGTAGCGCCTGCAGCAACTTCAACTTCGCCGTTGAATTCGGTCTTGTAGCCCTTTACTCTGATCTTTGTTCCGGGAACGAGCTTTGCAGCATCTTCTTCGGAGCAAACCATGTTGTAGATGAAGTATGCGCCGTCAGCGTCCTGAGCGTAAACAACGATAGCGTTGTCCCACCAGCCCTGTGTAGCCTGAACGTAAGCTTCGATAACTACTTCAGCGTCGAGAGCAGCAGCCATGTACTCTTCGTAGGTCATGACCTTAACTTCGTCCTCTGTTGTTTTGTCATCTTCGCCCTGCTTGTCATCTTCCGTCGTTTTGTCGCCGTCGTTATCGGCTACGGGAGCCTTGTCATCGTCGGGCTTGTTGGGTGTCTCTTCCTTTGCACATGCTGCGAAAGAAAGAACCATAGCCAAAGCCAAAAGCATAACTAATACTTTTTTCATTTTTTGTTCTCCTTTAAAATGTTTTGTTATTTTTTTGCTTTAATTGGTTATTGCTTTGCTGTATTTTACATCAAAAAACAGCAAAGGTCAATACAAAAAAGTAAATTTTTACTTATTGTCTGTATTTTTGCGTTTTTTAATCGTTCCGATTATAAAATATGCAATAATAAACGCCCAAATCACAGCAAGCGACGCAAGAAGCACCTTTGAAGCCGTAGGTAAAACGCCGAAGCTCATTTTTGCACCGCCCGCGGCACCGACTTCCGTGAGCCTGTAGAGCGCTTCGGTATCGTCAAAGAGCTTTTCTATATCAAGCTCTTGCTTTCTGCTTACCGCCTTTACCGTCTCTTCCACGAGATGTCCCGCGGCGTTTCGAAGGGAAGCCGAGCCGTTGAAAACGGGAGTGACGAAGCTTTGGTTAACGTTGTCAAGCAAAAGCTTTGAAGCCTTTATCTTTACGTCGTAATAAAGCTCGCCTTCCTCTCCTTCTTTCGCAAGATAGTCGAGGTATTCCGCACTCGTTTGCGCCTTCTTCGTTACGGGCACATAGCCCTCTGTCTGCGAATATGCTATCTGCACATCGTTTGTCAAAAGGAACTGCATAAAGAGCCACGACGCCATAACTTCGCCGCTATTTTCTTTATTAAAGATACAGAGAGAAGGCCCTTGCGATATCATCTTCGGATTACCGACGTCGTATTGAGGGACGGGCAGTACCGCAGTCTCAAAATCGACGGTCTTATCCGCAGATATGGTGTTAAGCGGAGCTTTTGAGCCCATCCACGTAGCGCCCGCCGTAGAGTCTACGGCGAAGATGCACTGACCTGCGTTAAGGTAGTCGGCGGGATATCCGCGTCTTTTGAACGTCTCAAAACAGCCCTTTTTAGTAGCTTCGGCGATATCCTCTATGATGGCTTTCGTATCATCGGAGAATATTTCGATCACGCCCGTCGAATTGCTGTACGGCGCGTCCTTTTGACGAAGCATCTGTATCATCATATTGTCCGTAGACTTATAGATGAAGGGCATAAGCACGTTTTGTCCGTTTAAAGCGTACGTGCCGTCGTCGTTTTTCTTTACTGCCGCTTCGCATACCTCAAAAATGAAGTCCCACGTGACTGTGTCGGGAAGCGTATAGCCGAGCTTTTCAACGTAGGTCTTGTTCACGTAAAGAGCTTCCGTCGAGCGCATAAACGGTAAAGCGTAGTGGCTTCCGCCGATATTGCACTCGGATAAGAACTTCGGTACTATTTCCATTCTTTTGGGCGAGTCGAATAAAAGCTCCGAGCCCCCGAGGCCGTATTTTTCGTTGTCAAAGAGCTCATCGAGCGGAACGACTATGTTGTTTCCCGTAAGATACGTCGCGATATG
>JAZRTW010000017.1:0-10984 GCA_045652265.1 Eubacteriales bacterium
TATATGCCTCAATTTCGGTACGGCGAAGAAATACGGCGGCAGATGCAATCTGCGCTTTGACGACACGAACCCCTTGAAAGAGGACGTTGAGTACGTCGAGTCCATCAAAAACGATATCCGGTGGCTCGGCTTTAAGTGGGATAAGTGCCTTTATGCATCGGACTATTTTGATTTTATGTACGAGTGCGCGCTCACCCTTATCAAAAAGGGACTTGCCTTCGTCTGCGATATGAGCGCTGACGAGATAAAAGAAAACCGTGGCACGCTTACCGAGCCCGGTAAAGAGAGCCCCGCAAGAAACAGAAGCGTCGAAGAAAACCTTGAGCTTTTCGAGCGTATGAAAAACGGCGAATTTGCCGATGGCGAGAAGGTGCTTCGCGCAAAGATAGATATGGCAAGCCCGAATATAAATATGAGAGACCCCGTTATCTACAGAATAGCACACTCCACGCATCACAACACGGGCGATAAGTGGTGCATCTATCCGATGTACGATTTCGCGCATCCCCTTGAAGATGCTTACGAGGATATCACACACTCTATCTGTACGCTTGAATTTGAGGATCACAGACCTCTTTATAACTGGGTCATCGAAAACTGCGAAACGAAGGCAAAGCCCAAGCAGATAGAATTTGCAAGACTTAATATCACGAATATGATAATGAGCAAGCGCTATTTAAAGCGCCTTGTAGACGACGGACTCGTTGACGGCTGGGACGACCCGAGAATGTCTACGGTAGCGGGTATTCGCCGCAGAGGCTATACGCCTGCAGCACTTCGCAATTTCTGCGATCTCGTAGGCGTTGCAAAGAATAACAGCACCGTCGATATCGGTCTTCTTGAATACTGCGTGCGAGAGGACATCAAGGATAAGGTTCCTTCGAAAAACGTCGCACTTGACCCCGTAAAGCTCGTGATAACGAACTATCCGGAGGGCGAGCTTGAATATCTTGAAACGGACAACAGTGCTACAAACGAAACGCTCGGCAAGAGACAGATACCTTTCGGCAGAGAGCTCTATATCGACAGAGAGGACTTTATGGCAAATCCCGTTCCCAAGTATCACAGACTTTACGTGGGCAACGAGGTAAGACTTCGCAACGCGTATTTCGTAACCTGCACGGGCTTTAAAGAGGACGATGCGGGCAACGTAACGGAGATATATTGCACTTACGATCCCACCACCAAGAGCGGCACGCCCGGCGGTGACGCGAGAAAGGTGAAGGGCACTATCCACTGGGTAGAGGCTACTACCGCAAAGAAGATCACCGTAAATCAGTACGACTATTTGCTCCTTCCCGATGAAAACGGCGACCTTAAATATAACCCCGAATCCGTTAAGGTATACGAAAGCTACGCAGAGCCTTCCATTGAAGAGGTAGTTGCGGGCGACAGAATGCAGTTTATGAGAAAGGGATTCTACGTTGCAGACGAAAAGCTCTACAGCACAGAAAACCCCGTATTCAATCTCATAGTACCTTTAAAGAGCTCGTTTAAATTAAGTTAAATAAAAAAGCCGCCTTTATCTGACAAGAAAGGCGCCGCGGCGTAAGCCGTGACGGAGGGAGAGAAAACGGTAAAAGCTTGCTTATTTGCAGGTTTTTCTCTCCCTCCGTCTTGTCAGATGAAATTTGATATCCGCCCTTAGCTCAGTTGGATCAGAGCGTCGGATTCCGATTCCGGAGGCCGCAGGTTCAAGCCCTGTAGGGTGGGCCAAAAATCCTCGTTCCGAAGAACGAGGATTTTTCATTTGTGTCCGCAGGACACAATATCGTTTGACCGAAGGTCAACATCGTTTCAAGCGAAGTGAGAACATCATTACTCATTTATACGGACACAAATGAACGATGTTGCGCCGATGGCGAAAATGATGTGATGCTTCGCATCAACGATGCCTCACTTCGCGCAAACTGAAAGCCGCATTTTTTCTAATTCCGCATTAACTGTTGCAAAATGTCGAAAAATGTGATAGAATATAAAAAGCGTGATAAAATATAATTATATAATTAAAAGAAAACAAAAATTAAGGAAGGATCCGTAACATGAAAAAACTGTTAAGCCTTACTCTTTTATTAGCGCTTTTATTGTCTTTTGCACTTGTTTCTTGTGAGAAAAAGCCGAATGAGCCGATTGCTTTTGAAGGCGAATTTCAAATGACACAGGACGGACAGGAACAGACTGCGACTCTTTCGTGGAACACGGAAGAAACGTTGACCTCTATTGTAGTGACCGACGTTCACGGTGACGTGACAAACGTACAAACATTCGACGCGGCGGCTTTATCGGAGGGCAAGGTCACCGTCAAAGCCGATTACGGTAAGCACGCTTTCACCGTAGAAGCTTATGCGGGCGAAAAGCTTTGCAAAAAAGAGATAAGCTTTGCGCTTTCGGCAAGCGA
The DNA here is from genome assembly GCA_045652265.1 of Eubacteriales bacterium. Classification (GTDB taxonomy): domain Bacteria; phylum Bacillota; class Clostridia; order Oscillospirales; family CAG-272; genus CALCTE01. The sequence goes on from JAZRTW010000017.1 coordinate 2,399, forward strand.
ATACGTTATCGCTCCCATTTCGGGCTCGATGCCCCAGCTTTATTTCACGCTTAACCTTAAAGAGATAAACAAAGACGGCGAGATACCCACTTTCGTATGGCTTGCAAGACCTGACAGCTGGAATTGGGATAATCTCCCCGAAAACGTTTACGCTATGCCCACGGTAAAGCTTGAAGAGGTGCTCGTTCACAATAACTACGACCGTATGGTAGAAGTGACCGATAAGTATATCGAGGAGCTTTACGAAGTAAACCCCAACTCCAAATTCAACCTCTATATCAATGATTACAACTCATATCTTTATATGAAGCTTATGGCGGGCAACGGTATTCCCGAGGAGAATTACTACGTAACCCTCCTTTCCGACGGCGGCGCGTCATATAAGGATTTCAACGACGCATTCAACAGCGAGGACGCGGCGTTTGACGCAGATGCAAAATACGCAGATATGGCGTCGAAGCTTGAAACGCTTTACACGGAAGTGCGTGAAGCAAAGGATTACGGCTTTACGGGCTTTACCGTCGACACCTCTGCATTCAGACAGTATTCCTACGTTGCCGCAAGAGAGATGGATAACGTAGAATGGTGGATACTCCGTCCCCGCGCAGGCGTATTATGTTCACCCGACGAGGATTTCATAAACCGCGTTCTTAACGAGGATAAGACCGAAGGCATCATCGAAGAAAGAAACTTTGCAAATCCTCTCAAGGATATGACCGAAGAAGAAAAGGCTACTTTGAAGCAGCTTTACAACTTCAATGACGAGATGTTTAACGCGGCAGAAGAGCAGGGCAAAAAAGCAATGATGATACTCGGCTCTTGGGCAAATCCCGAAAACGAGCCCGATTTCGAAAGTTACGTCAAGCTCGTTAAAGCTTACTATGGAGAAGAGGATTTCGTATACTACTATAAGGGACACCCCAACACTCCCACGAGCCTTTATCCCGATAAGCAAGAGCAGCTTGAAGAGCTCGACCTCATCGACGTTGAATCTTCAATCAATGCAGAGCTCATACTTTTCTTCTATCCCGATATCTATATGTGCGGATATAACTCCTCGACCTTTATGTCGGTCGAAAGTCCCGAAATGGCTTGCGCTATGTTCAATATGACGAAGGAATCAGCTTTTGCAAACGAGGGCACGGAGGGTTATCGCGAACTTATCGGAATCTATATCTCGAAGATAACCGAGGATTCCGTATACGCTTCCCTTGCTACCGAAAACGATTGCTTCGCAGTTGAATATAACAACGAAGAGTCCGATGCAGACGTTGCCGTCTTCGATGCAAAAGAAGGTACGTTTAAATATTATACCGCAGACGAAGAAGGATTTACCGAGCTTTCAGTCAGAGCCGAATAAAACGATTTAATTGTCCGAGTGCCGAAAACGGCATTCGGACAATTTTTGAAACTGCATATTTTTATGAAAATACACGTTTTTAAACAAAATACGGCAAAAAGCATAGGATTATTTTTAAAAACGCTTGACTTTCCGAGTAAGGTATGATAAAATTTGCGTGCTGACGCCTGTTTGTGTATTGCGAAATTCATCGCGAACCATATAGGCAAAAATAAATTTTAAAGAAAGAGAAGCAATCATGAAGAAACTTTTAGCACTTGTACTTGCACTCGTAATGGTATTTGCTTTTACGGCTTGCAAGACAGAAGAAACCCCCAACACACCCGCAGACGACACAACTAACGAAGACAACACAACCAACGAAGACAATACGGACGCTACCGTAACCGAAGCTGAATACAAGCTCGGTATGGGCGTATCCGTGTCCATGGACAGCTCCGCTGCAGGCAACGCACAGGTTGACGCAACGGTTGCTACGGTTGTTCTCGACGCTGAAGGCAAGATCGTTTCTTGCCGTATCGACGTTGCACAGAACAAGATGGACGTAACTGACGGCGCTGTTGACACCGCTGCTACCTTCAAAACGAAGATGGAGAAGGGTGACGAATACGGCATGGCAGGCAAGGTTGATAACGACGGCGACGGCGTTATGAAAGAATGGTACGAGCAGGCGAAGGCTTTCGAAGCTTACGTTGTAGGCAAGACCGGCGCAGAAGTTGAGGCTATGCAGACACAGGAACTCAACGGTCACAACGTTACCGTTGACGAAGACCTTCTCGCTGCAGGTTGCTCTATGGACATCGTAGAGTTCAAGAACGCAGTTGTTATGGCTTGCAAAGACGAGCAGACAATGAGCTTCAAGACTGCTGAAGAGTTCACTCTCGGCGTTGCTGCAAACACGGTTGCTGACGAGAGCGTTGCTGCTACTGCTGAAGCTAACGGTACCGTTGCTATGTACAGCGATTTCGCTGCTACGGTTATCGGCAAAGACGGCAAGATCCTCGCTGCTCTTAACGATGCTATCCAGCCCAAGATCACGATCGACGCTGCAGGCGAAATCGTTGAGAAGGCTTACACGGCTACAAAGCGTAACCTCAAAGAAAACTACAACATGGCTACCTACGGCGCAAGCATGGACAACGACGGTGACGGCAGAGTTCTTGAGTGGTACATTCAGAGCGAAGCTTTCTCCAAGTACGTTGCAGGCATGACCGGTGCAGAGGTTGGCGCAATGCAGACACAAGAACTCGGCGGACACAACGTATCCGTTGACACCGAGCTTCTTTCCGCAGGTTGCACCATTCAGATCACAGGTATCACGGCTGTAGTTGCTGAAGCTGCTGCAAACGCAAGATAAGCTATAAAGCGAATATTTTACAGGAGACAGAAAGTTTGAAACTTATCAAGACTTTCCTATGTCTGCTTACGGTTATGGGGCTACTCGTCTGTATGACGGGTTGCCCTAAAACTGTAATTGAGGCAGAACCGCAGGGCAAGGTATATTTCACGTTTTTCGATACCGTGTCCTATATTTACAGCTATAACGGCGAAAGTTCCGAGGATTTCGATGCAAATTGCACCGAGATCGCGACCGTACTTCACGAATACCATCAACTGCTTGATATCAACTATGAATACACGGGCGTAACGAACCTTTGCACGCTAAACAAAAACGCGGGCGGAGAGATGCTCGTGCTTGATGAAAGGCTTATTGATTTTCTTCTTTACGCCAAGGAGCTTTACACTCTCACGAACGGCGAGATGAACGTTATGATGGGCTCCGTTTTGTATCCGTGGCACGAATGCAGGACGGCGGCGGGCGACGATCCGAAAAATGCAAAAATTCCCGATATGGCAGAACTTACCGCGCTTTTCGAAATAACGGATATAGATTTTTTGGAGATAGATAAAGAAAATCTCACCGCAAGGATAACGAAAGAAGGCGCAAGGATAGACGTCGGCGCTCTCGGTAAGGGCTACGCCACGGAGATCGCGGCAAAACAGCTTGAGAGCAAGGGTATATCCTCTTACGTCTTAAACATAGGCGGCAACATACGCGTCGTTGGCACGAAGCCCGACGGCGAGGGTTGGCTCACGGGAATAAAAGATCCCCAAAAACACGAAACGGATTATGCAAAGAAGATAGTTTTATCCGATGCTTCTTGCGTTACATCGGGCTCATACGAGCGTTTTTATACGGTTGACGGAAAGAAGTATCACCACGTTATAGATAAGGATACGCTTATGCCCTCCGAGCATTTTGCGTCCGTATCGATAGTCTGCAAGTCAAGCGCACTTGCCGACGCTCTCTCGACCGCTTTATTCTGTATGAGCGTAGAGGACGGAAAGAGATTACTTGAAAATATCGACGGCGTGGCGGCGTATTGGATAGATAACGAAGGAAACGAATATATGACCGACAGCTTCAAGGCTTTGGTCAGCGAATGAATTTGAAAATAATTAAATTAACATAAATCAGGAGTATGCAAATGGGAACAAGAAAAAACATTTCATCATTGCACGTACCTCATAACAAGCATACCGCCGCAAGTGTTCCGATGGCTATCGAAACACCGAGCGAGGTAGTGCTTCCCTTAAACGTTACGGGCAGCAGCTCTAACGAATCGGCGGTGTGTGTGGCGCAAGGCGATTACGTAAGAGTGGGACAGGTCATCGCTACGGAAAAGGGCAGATTCTCCGACATTATTCACGCACCCGTTTCGGGTACGGTCACCAAAGTAGGCCCCGTCTTTTTCGACACGGACAAGCCCGTAGAGGGAATCGTCATTGAAAGTGACGGCAAAATGGAGCTTTCCCCCGACATCAAAAAGCCCGAATTTTCCACCTGCGACGATTTTTTGCAGGCAGTAAAGGACAGTGGTGTCGTAGGACTTGGCGGCGCGGCTTTTCCCACTTGGGCAAAGCTTAAGGAAGCAACAAACCCCGATTATAAGGTCGACACGGTGCTTATAAACGCCGCAGAGTGCGAGCCTTATATCACCAGCGACCACAGAATGATGCTTGCTCACCCCGAGCTTATCGCAGACGGCATCGAATATATGAAAAAATATATGAGCGAGTATCTCAGTGATGCTAAATTTATGATATGCATCGAGGAAAACAAGCCCGATGCGATAGAGGTACTTGAGAAGACCTTCGAGGGTAAGGACTACGTCGAGGTAAAGAGACTCAAAGCCATCTATCCCCAAGGCGCAAAGCAGGTAATGCTTTATAACGCAACGGGAAGAGTTGCCGTTGCGGGCAGACGTTTCCCCTCGTTCGGCGCGCTTATCATAAACGTATCCACTCTTGCAAAGCTTGCAGAGTATCTTAATACGGGTATGCCCCTCGTTGACAGAATCGTAACTGTAGACGGTACGGCAGTCAAGACACCGAGAAACCTTGTTGCACCCGTCGGCACGAAGATATCCGAGCTTCTTAAATACGTTGAGCTTAAAGACGGCGCGAAGATAGGCAAAGTCATAATCGGCGGTCCGATGAACGGCACGTCCGTATATTCGATAGATACGCCTATATCCAAGGTCGGCAACGCCGTACTTTTATTTGATGAAAAGGACAGTGTGCTTGCTGAACCTACGGCTTGTATCCATTGCGGAAGATGTAACGAAAAATGCCCCGTGGGCATTAACGTCGTTGACGTTGAAAAAGCATTCAAGTGCAAAAATGAGCAAGAGCGTGAAAGAGAGATAATAAAAACGGGCGTACGCCAATGCGTTGACTGCGGTTGTTGCAGCTACGTTTGCCCTGCGCACAGACCTCTTCTTCCCATAAACAGAGAGGCTATCTCTTGGGTTAAGAATTACGCTTGGGAAAAGAAGGAAGGAGGAAAGAAATGATGAATATTTTGCATCGCAGCGCGGCACCTCACATACATAGCGGCACGGGCACGTCGAATATTATGCTTGACGTCGTCATCGCCCTCGTTCCCGCGACGGTTGCGGCAGTTATTCTCTTCGGACTTAAAGCACTTTATCTTGTTCTCGTTTGCGTTATCGCGGCGGTAGCAAGCGAATTCGTTTTCAACCTCTGCGCAAAGAGAAAGCAGACGGTGGGCGATTTTTCCGCCGTTGTTACGGGACTTTTGCTTGCACTTAACTTGAGCACGGCAGTCGAGCTCTGGCAGGCGGCTCTCGGAAGCGTATTTGCAATAATCGTCGTTAAGTGCTTCTTTGGGGGACTCGGCAAGAATATAGTAAACCCCGCCATCGCGGCAAGAGTATTTATGCTCCTCACCTTCGGAAGCGTGGGTATGGCAACGACGACCTCTCCGCTTTTTGACCTCGGATTTTTGAAAAACGCAGTTCCCGCTCCCGAAATCGTTTCGGGTGCAACGCCCCTTGCGGCACTCAATACCGGCGTAGAGGGGCTTGAGAGTGCTCCTTCGCTCTTACAGCTTGCAGTCGGTGCTCACGGCGGCGCTGTAGGCGAGACTTGCGCCATAGCACTTATAATCGGCTTTGTCTACCTTGTTTGCCGCAAGGTTATCAAGTGGTACGTTCCCGTAAGCTATGTAGCAACCGTTTTCGTATGCTATCTCGTTTCGGGCGGTTTTAACTTCACTTATGCGGCTTCTCACGTACTCGCGGGCGGACTTTTACTTGGCGCTATATTTATGGCGACGGACTACGTAACCACTCCCACAAGCGGATTGGGACGCGTGGTATTTTGCGTAGGTGCGGGACTTTTGACCTTCGTTTTAAGAGAATTTTCCTCCTATCCCGAGGGTGTTTCCATCGCGATTTTAGCTATGAACCTTCTCACGCCCTTTATCTGTGAATGGACGCAGAAGAGAACGCTTGGAGGTGTTAAATAATGAAACTTAACGAATTTTTCAGAGCGGCCGCTATATGCCTTGCCGTAGTTTTGGTCTTCGGCGCGGCGATATACGGGCTTGGTCTTCACACCGACAAGGTGATATCCGACAGAGAAGCGGCTCTTACGGCAGGTAAGGAAGAAATCTACAGCAAAGAAAACGCCGCGGCATCGACACTTGCGGAAGTAAACGAATGTATAAACAAGATAAGCAAGCTTGAAGACGGCGGCTATGAAGTCGTCAGCGCAACGACGGAGGGAACGTATTCCGGCGGCGAGCTTGCAATAACGGTTACGGTAGACGCAGAGGGTAAGATCGCGGGTATAACCGTTGAAAACTATCCCGACAGCCCCGCGTTTAACATTTTCGAAAAAGATCCCGCGTATATGGGAACTTACGTTGGCAAAGACAGTGCACTTGCTGACGTCGGAGTGGTAAGCGGAAGCACCATTTCCTCTACGGCGTTTAAGAATCTCGTCGCAAAATCTCTCGAAGCGCTTACGTCAAACGGCCTTATCGGCGCAGGCGTCAAGTCCGACGAGCAGATATTTGAAGAGCTCATTCCTACGGTAGCACCCGGATTTGCAAAGACCGCGGCTATCACACCCGAAGGCAATATCACCCTCGGCTATAAGGCAGGCAACGATACGGGCTTTGCTCTCATGATCGCGCAGGGAGAAGCAAATTATCTTGCAGTCGTAAACGCTACGGGCGTATGCAAAGTATACGACAACACGGGCGCAGACGTAACAAGTGCACAGAGTGCGGTTTGCGACGAAGCGAAGGCGTATGCCGCAAAGAGCCAAAAGAACTACGATGCGGATCTTGAAAAGAGACTTGAAAAGATAATGGAAGGTGCAAGCGACGTAAGCTTTACATCGGTTAACACCTTCGCAAACGTAGTTTCCGCGGCAACGTTTAAGGTCGGCGAGGAAAGCTACAGCGCGTTCTATCTTAAACCCAACGGCTTCGATATAATGGATATATACGTTGTAATAGACGCACAGGGCGCTATTGCAAAGCTTGAGATCAAGACGATTATTTTCGAAGAAGAATACTACAAGGTAGAGGGCCTTAAAACACCCGACGAAAAGGCGGCTTATAAAAACGGATTTACGGGTATGACCGTAGACAGCCTTACGGGAGAAGAGATAATCGTTGCTAAAGCAACGATGAGCTCCAAGGCTGTAAATCAGGCAATAAGAGATGCATTCGAAGCTCTTGAAACTTTAGGCGGAGGTGAAGTAAATGAATAAGAGATCTCACCTTTTAAGAGGTGTGCCCGGTCTTCTTCTCGTTCTGGGCGCGGGATTCGTTATGGCGTCCAGCAAAGACTTAAAGGCGGCACTCGGTATGGGCGCGGCCGTCATCGCGGCACTCATTTTAAGCTCGATAGTTATTTCCGCTATTCATAAGATAATACCCGAAAAGGGCAAGCTTCCTTGCTATGTTCTTATTATAACGGGATTCGTTTCACTTATTTGTATGTTTATGGAAGCATACTTCCCCGAGATAGTAAACTCGCTCGGCGTACATCTTGCGGCACTTTCCGTAAGCGCTGTTATCTACAGAGACGCCGATGAGGTATCCGGTAAAAACGGCGAGTGGTATTCCATAGAGACGGCTGTGGTAACGGGACTTTTCTTCACGGTAATAATGGCAGTTTGCGCGATAATCAGAGAGTTTTTCGGAAGCGGTGCATTCTTCGGAAACAAGATAGCGTTTATGAAGGACTACACGGTAGGAGCTTTGGCGGGCGCATTCGGCGGCTATCTCGTTCTTGCGATAGTCCTTGCTGTAATTCAAAAGTTTTCGAAAAATAAAAAGTTTGAGGAGGAAGAGTAATGATAACTGAAATATTTGCTATCCTTTTTGCAGGCATAATCTCCGAAAACTACGCTTTGATCGAATTCTTGGGAACGGGCGCGGTTATCGAAAACAGACGTTCTTCACGCAAAAGCCTCCTTCTCGGACTCGGCGCGACTTTGGTAATGGTAATATCCACCGCGATAACTTGGGTGCTCTACGATAAGCTTATCTATAAGTTCCATAATTTCTACATATTGGCATACGTTATCGTCATAATGATAGTCGCAGAGCTTATACACCTTATTGCATCAAAAGTATTTGACGGCTATTGCCGTGCGGACTTCCTTACTTTTGCTATAAACGGCGCGGTATTGGGACTTTGCATAAATACGGCTACTCTCAAGCTTTCCGAGGCACTTCTTGAGGCGGCGGCTATCGGTATCGGCTTTATGCTTTCAATGACGATTTTTGCAAAGCTCAAAAAGAAAGCTATCGACGAAGAGGCAGTACCCGCGTCATTTAGAGGACTTCCCATAGTTCTTCTCACTGCGGGAATGATATGCCTTGCGCTCCTTGCGCTTTC
>JAZRTW010000018.1:0-9800 GCA_045652265.1 Eubacteriales bacterium
CCATCTTCTTTGCAACCGTATTCCTCGGAATATCCGAGATATTTGCACCCGTTCACCTTTTGTGGATAAACCTTATAACCGACTGCTTCCCCGCGCTTGCACTCGGTATGGAGAAGCCCGAAGCCGACATTATGAAGCGTAAGCCCAGAGACTCCAAGGAAGGCATCTTTGCAGGCGGTCTCGGCTTTGCGGTTGCATACCAAGGCGTTTTGGTAACGGCTATCACGCTCGCGTCTTACCTTATCGGTAAAAACTGGCTCGCTGCGGCGCATCACGCAGAAGCTATCGCGGCAGGAACCTATACGGCTGAAATGCTCGGTACGAGCATGGCGTTCTTGACGCTTTCGATGTGCGAGATATTCCACTCCTTCAATATGCGTTCTCTCCACGGCTCCATCTTCACGATGAAGGGACAGAACAAGTGGCTCTGGGGCGCGGGCATACTTTCGCTCCTTCTCACCACGGCGGTAGTTGAGATAGACTTCCTTTGCAAAGCGTTTAACCTTGCTCACCTCGACCTCACGGAATACGGCATCGCTCTCGGCCTTGCCTTCTTAATCGTTCCTATCGTCGAGATAGTAAAACTCGTACAGAGACTTGTAAAGAAAAAGTAAATATACAAAAAATCCGGTTGCGATTCGCAACGGGATTTTTTAGGCCTTAGGCCATAGGCCGTAGTGGAACAATGATTTGTAGGGCGGGGGCTTGCTCCCGCCGTGTCAGTCACATCAGAGGGCTTGCTCCTCCGTGTTCGCAGCCAAATCAATTATCTTTGAATATCTTATCTTTTCGGGGAAGTGCGTTATCATTACTACGCAATGCTCTTTCGCGTATTCTTCGATAAACTGTGCAACGAGCGTGTGCGTTTTTTCATCAAGTGCGTTTGTCGGCTCGTCGAGTAAGAGTAAGTCGGGCTTTGTCACAAGAGCTCTCGCAAGAGCTACTCTGCGCCTTTGTCCGCCGGAAAGCTTAACGGCGGGCGTTTCAAGCTCCTTTTCAAGCCCGAGGCTTATTAAAAGCTTCTCGGCTTCATTTTTATCCGCGCCGACGAAAACGAGGTTTTCCACGGGCGTTTTGGCTTCAAGAAGCCTGTCCTCTTGAAATACCGCTCTCGTCGTTTCAAAGCCGTTTTCGACTGTTCCGCTATCGTACGGCAAAAGCCCTAAAATTATGTTAAACAGCGTCGTTTTTCCCGCACCGCTTTTGCCCGTTACGACGTAAAGCCCGCTTTTTTCAAGCTTCAGGGAGATGCCCTCAAGCACCTTTTTTTCGCCGAAACTTTTATATAGATTCTTTATTTCGAGCATCACTCCGCCTCCCTTGACTTAAAAAGCTTTACTACAAGCCATTCGGAGAGCTTGCTTATGATTATTACGGTCGCTGTTATCGCAAATAGGTCGCGGCTTTCCAAAAACAGCTTCGCGTCGTATAAAAGTCCGCCCACGCTTCCGCTTGCTATTGCGATAACCTCTGCGGCAACGCCGCTTTTCCAAGCAAAGCCTATCGCGACGGAAAGCGCGCTCGTGACCGACGGCAAGGCGGCGGGAAGATATATTTCCCGTATCTGCTTTGCCTTCGATACCTTGTACACTTTAGCCATTTCAAGAAGCTTTTTATCCGCCGCGCCGATGCCCTCGTAAACTGCGAAGAATATAACGGGAAGCACCATTATCAGCGATATCCACACGGATAGGTGCTTACCCTTGATACCCCAGAAGAACAGTATGAGGGTGAAGGAGGCGACGGGCGTTGCCTTTATGACCGCAAAGAGAGGGGATAAAAGCTCGTATGCAAAGCGAAATATACGCGATATAACGGCAAGCAGCGTTCCCAAAATTGCCGCAGAGATAAATCCTGCGCCGATGTTGAAAAATGACGTGCCTACGGCCTTATAAAAGGCACTTTCACCCGAAAGTTCCCACATACGCACGAGCGTATCCCAGGGTGAGACGATTATAAGGCTTTCGTTTACCGCCATACTCACCGCCTGCCATACGGCAAGCCAAAAGGCTATAACGGCGATTTTCTTTATAAGCTTGTTTTTCAATTTAATTTCCTGCGTAGTAGAAATCGTCCGCGGGGAGCGCTTCGCCTACGGCGTTCGGGTTTTGGTCGAAAAGCACCTTCAAATACGCCGAAACAGCCGCTTTCATTTCCTCGCCGCCCATAAACGCGACGTTGCAATAGGGGATAGCCGCCTCTGCTATGGGCTTCTTTGCGATTATACCGTATTCTACGCAGGCATCTGCCGTTTCCGACACGTTTTCGTTTACGTATGCGATGGAGCTTTCGTATTTTTTGAGAAAAATGTCGACGGTATCTTTATTCGCCGCGACGTAATCCTTCTTTGCGATAACGACGCCCGTTATCATTTCCGTACCACCGGATACTTTCTTCCACTCGTCCGTAAGGCTCAAAGCGATTTTTGCCTTTTCGTTTTGCTTAAGCACGGTGGTAACGTAAGGCTGGGGGAGTATTGCAAGAGAAGCCTTTTCTGCGGAAAGCAAAGCTGCAAGCTCCGTTGCCTCGCTTACGTATTCAACGGTGACTTTATCTTTGAGTCCGTTTTTCTCCAAGATATAGTTGAACACGAATTCGGGAGTCGTTCCCTTGCCCGTTGAGTATACGGTTTTGCCTTCAAGGTCGGCTATGGACGTTATCTCGTTTTTCGTATCGACAAGATAGAGCACGCCGAGCGTGTTTACTGCAAGTACGTTTACTTTGCCTTCCGTTTTGTTATAGAGCACGGAAGCAAGGTTTGCGGGAACTGCGACGATGTCCAGCTCACCTTTTAAAAAAGGCGCGGTAATTTCGTCTGCAACGCCTGCAAGTGTGTAGTCTACGGTATCTTTCTCGTCACCGATGAGCTTTAAAAGTCCGATGGACGTGGGGCCCTTTAGTGCCGAGAGCTTTATCTTCGTTCCTGTCGCAAATTCGTCCTTTGCCGCTTCGCCGTCGGTAGCGGTTTCGCCGTTATTTTCTACGGCGTCACCTGCGTTTTCAGTCTTATCGCCGTCTTCGTTTTCGGGTGCTTTTTCACCCGTGCAAGCAAAGAGGGAAACGCACAAGACCAAACAGAGTAATACGAGTAATATTTTTTTCATTTTAATATACCTCACTTGTTTTTTTATATTATACCAAACGCCGTGGCAAATATTTGTTGCATTTGCAACAAATGCGAAATATTTTCGTCAAAATAAATTTGTTTTATCGTGGGATAATATCCTTGATTTTGAGTTTGAAATGTGGTAATATATAATATGAATAGCTTTGCGACGAGCAAAGGAAGGAATGTCAAATTGAAAAGAACGAGAAACAAAAGACTGTTAATTTTAATAACTGCGGCGGTAATTGCGCTTGCGGCTCTTATATTTACGGTGATTTCCCTTTCGGGAAGGACCGAGGTTACGACTCTCGCTCTCGGCGAAGAAAGCACTCTTATTTCGAAGGCGGAGGGAGAGGGAAGCATAGAACCTATAATGCGATACGCGCAAAAGAGCATTTGCGACGCGTCGGTGCAGACCTTTGTGAAAAAGGCGGGCGACGAAGTCGAAAAGGGAAGCATAGTTGCGTATCTTGACAGCGACTATACGGATATGTATCTTTCTCTTTTGGAGCAAAAGGGCGAAGCGGAGCTTTCGCTTATCGCGGGCAACGACGGCGCGCAGGAGATATACAATGCGATAGAGGAGCAGATAAGCGGGCTTTTATCGAATGAAGAAGCCTGCAGATGTATGTTCATATACGCGGACGTGACGGGTACGGTATGCCGCTTTAAAGTGGGAGACGGCGACCGTATAAGCGAAGGCGAAGAGCTTTTCGAGATAGTTGACGAAAGCGTTTATCTTATCACGTTTACACTTGAAGAGTGGGCAAAACCGCTTTTCTACGGCGATATAGTCAAGCTTTACGGCGAAAACGGCAAGGAGCTTTCCTTCGATGCGAAGGTGGTAAAGATAGACGGTCGAAACTATACGCTTTCCGCAAATGACTGCACCGAGTATTACGATAAAAACGAAAAGCTTTGCTACAAATTCGATTACGGCAGTGCCAAAGGACACGTATTGCCCTTAAGCGCCGTTATATACGAGGGCGAAGAAAGCTACGTCTACGTAGCGAAAGGCGCGAAAGCGGTAAAGACGAAGGTTGATGTGCTTCTTTCCGACAAAGACAGCAGTTGCGTAGACGGACTTGAAGAAAAGCAAAAAGTTATATTGGAAACGGGCGCGGTAACGGACGGCTCGAAAATTAAAGTATCCGATAAATAGCGGAGGTGGCTTATGGATAAGAATACACTCAAAACGGAGCTTAAAAAGTATATTCAGCTTGCGGTTTCGCTTGCGATCATCGTCGGGATAATTCTTTTGATAACGCTTGGCGTAAATCCGTGGATCAAATATATGAGCGCAAACTCTGCTCTTGACCAAGGTGAATACGAAAAGGCGATACAGCTTTTCGAGGAGCTCGGGGACTACAAGGACAGCGCGGATCTTAAAGCGCAGGCTCAAACCTCGCTTGAGCTGGAGTTAAACGGAGAAACTTTGGACGATGAGATACCCGAGGGCGAGAAGGAAAGCTACTATCTTCGCGCGAAGTCCTATATCGAAAACGGAAAATTCGGCAACGCGGCGGCGATATTAAAGCAGCTCGGAAGCTATAAGGACAGCGCTACGCTCCTTGAAAAGTATAAGCTTTACGTGCTTGAGCCGGGAGACAGCGTCGAAATGGGCAAGTGGGTAGCTGACGTAAACAGCTCGTACGGCCCGAAGGTGCTTAATTGGACGGTAGTCGAGGTCAAGGAAGACCACGTTGTACTTTTGTGCGACAGTATCATAGACTGCAGAGAGTTTGACATAAAAGGCGGCTCTGCATGGGATACTTCTTCGCTTCGCACCTTCTTAAACGGAGAGTTCTACGAGGACGCGTTTTCCGCTGAGGAAAAGAAGCTCATTTTAAAGAGCACGACCGTAACGGAAGAAAACCCCAATTACAAGGGCGTATACAGTAAGGACTGCAGCGATAACGTCTTCGTACCGAGCATACAGGAGTTTAAGACCTATATGACGAAAGTTGAAGGAAAGTCTCACGCGAAGGCGACGAAGTACGCTCTCGGCAGAGGACTTCAAGAATACACCAAGGAGTCCGGCGGTATAGAGATTACGGGAAGCTGGTTCTGGCTTAGAAGCGGCGGCTTTACAAAAGGATACGTTGCGCATTGTTTCACTGACGGTGACGTAAGCTACGGCGGCGAGGAGTCGGACGTAACGTTAGGCGTACGCCCTGCGATAAAGATACAGCTCCTCGGCACTGCAGGTGAATAATAATGGCGGAAAAAATATATACGATACCCGTAAACGAGGCGTTTGACAAAAAGGACGGTTGTCCTTTTTGCACTCTTTACGAGATGCTTGTATCCCGCGAATTCGAGATACTTATGGGCGGTGCGATGATGGAGCCCGACGTGCGTATCGCGACTAACGAAAAGGGCTTTTGCGATGAGCACTTCGCTATGCTTTTAGGGCTTCAAAAAAGGCTTCAGGCGGGACTTATGCTTGAAAGCCATCTTTCAGAGAAGGTGATACCCACGCTTTCGGGCGGAATGCTAACAAAGCCCGAAAAGGTCGGTGAAAAGGCGGAGATACTTGCATCGGATTGCTATATTTGCGATAGGGTGAGCGATAAGCTTTCGAAAATGTTTGAAACTGCCGTATATCTTTTCGAAACGGACAGCGCGTTTAAAAAGAAACTTGCCGAGCAGCCGTATTTTTGCCTTCGTCACTACGGACGCTTTGTAAGGACTGCATCTCACGAGCTTAACAAAAAGAGGCTCGCGGAGTTTTACGAGATAATTTCGGAAAAAGAGAAGGCGTATGCAAGCGAGCTTTTAGGCGACGTTTCTTGGTATTGCAAGAAGTTTGACTATCGCTATAAGGACGAGGATTGGAAAAACTCAAAGGACAGCCTTGAGCGATCAAAGAAATTTTTATGCGGATCGGAGCATACAACTAAAAACGGAAAATAATGGATTACGTACTTGACAGTGTCAAAAATTTTGATTTAGAGCAGATATTCGAATGCGGACAGGCTTTCCGCTTCACAAAAGACGAAAGCTCGGAAGTTCTTCGCTATCGCGGAGTCGCGAAAGGGAAGTATTTATGCGTTCGGCAAGAGGGCGAGAGGGTGGTTTTCGAAAACACCACCGAAGAAGAGTATAAAGAGCTTTGGGAGGAGTTTTTCGATCTCGATCGCGACTACGGTGCGATAATCGAGTCGATAAATGAGCCTCACGCCAAAAAATGCGCACAAATGGGGCGCGGTATACGCATATTAAGACAAGAACCGTGGGAGACGGTCTGCTCGTTTATCGTGTCGCAAAACAATAACATTCCACGAATAAAAAAGATAATCGAAACGCTTTGCGAGCGCTTCGGAGAGAAAATACACGGCGGATATTACGCGTTCCCGACGGCAAAGGCGTTGTACGAAGCGGGCGAAGATGCGATATTTGCCTGCCGCACGGGTTTTAGAGCAAAGTACATATACGATGCGGCAAAGCGCTTTTATACGGGCGAATTTGACGTAGAAAGCGCACTTACGGCAAGCTACGAGGAGCTTTCGGCGGCTCTTATGAGCATTAAGGGCGTAGGCCCGAAGGTCGCCGCCTGTGCAAGCCTATTCGGCTTTGCGCATTACGAGAGTTTTCCCATAGACGTTTGGATAAAAAGAGTTATCGACAAATATTACGGCGCGGATTTCGATGTAAAGCTTTTCGGAGAGCACGCGGGAATCGTTCAGCAATATTTGTTTTACTATGAAAGAAGCCTTCAGGATAAGGAGAACTTATGAAAGATTATTCTATAGCATACCGTTGCCCCGCTTGCAGTGAGGCGGTATTCGGCACGGCGAGTGCATTTGAAACGGATAGCGGCAAGATAAAGCTCAAATGCGCTTGCGGCGAAAGCGTGTGCGAAGCGGAGATATTCGAAAGCGGCAAGATAATACTTACCGTGCCTTGCATATTCTGTGCCACACCGCATAAATACCCGATGGAAAAAAGTGTACTTTTGAAGGGTTCGTTTTTCCAGCTTCCTTGCCCGACGACGGGACTGCCCGCATTCTTCGCAGGTCCGTCAAAGACGGTAAGCGATGCGGTGGAGGAAAACGAAAAGGAGATAAAGAGAATAGCCACAGAGGCGGGTATCGACCTTGAAAGTGAATTAAAGGCAGTCGACCAAGGCGTTATAAGAGAGCAGATTTTAAGGCTTTTGGGCATACTCAAGACAGAGGGCAGAATAATCTGCGACTGCGAAAACAAGGAAGACGCCGAGCATGCTCTAACTTTAGGGGAGGACGGCGTGCTTATACGCTGTAAAAAATGCGGCTGCGAGAGATTTTTCAGAGGACTTACCACGCTTGACTGCGAATATTTGTCGGACATTGATTTGCTTTATTTGGAATAAAGTCTTTACAAGAGCTTTTGTTTATGGTAAAATATATCGGTTTATAAATTAAATTTATATATATTTTGAAAGGAAACGGAAAATGGAAAACAAGATTTTAATTGAAACATCGGCACGCCACGTTCATCTTACACAAGAGCACATTGAGATTCTTTTCGGCAAGGGCGCAGAGCTCACCGTTAAGAAGATGCTCTCCCAGCCCGGTCAGTATGCAAGCGAGCAGAGAGTTGACGTAGTAGGCCCCAAGAAAGAAATTAAGGGCGTAGGCGTACTCGGCCCCGCAAGACCCGCAACACAGGTTGAGATTTCCTTAACCGACGCACGTACACTCGGCGTAAGCGCACCCATTCGTGAGTCCGGCGACGTAGCAGGCAGCGGCGCTTGCAAGCTCGTAGGCCCCTGCGGTGAAGTTGAGATAAGCGAAGGCGTTATCGTTGCAAAAAGACATATTCACCTCACACCCGAGGCTGCAAAGGGCTTTGGCGTAGAGGACAAGGAAATCGTTAAGGTTAAGTACATCTCCGAGCGTACGACAACTTTCGACGACGTAGTTGTAAGAGTATCCGAAAAGTTTGCTCCTGCAATGCACGTTGACACGGACGAGTCCAACGCTGCCGCTATTGCTCCCAACGCATACGGCGAGATCATTAAGTAAAAAACAATAAGCTAATATAAGGAGAAACCAAATGAGTTGTATTTTATCACAGGAAGTGCAGAATATGACCTACGTAGCAAAGGGCCCCAAGCACGGTCCCGCTCCCATTCCCGAGGAGGGACGTTGGGTCAAAGCGTACGAGATAAAGGACATTTCCGCATACACACACGGAATCGGCTGGTGCGCACCCCAGCAGGGAGCTTGCAAGCTTTCGCTCAACGTTAAAAACGGTATCATCGAGGAAGCACTCGTTGAAACTATCGGATGCTCCGGTATGACGCACTCGGCGGCTATGGCGGCAGAAATTCTCCCCGGCAAGACTATCCTCGAAGCACTCAACACAGACCTCGTTTGCGATGCTATCAATACCGCAATGAGAGAACTTTTCCTTCAGATCGTATACGGAAGAAGCCAGTCCGCTTTCTCCGAAAACGGTCTTACGATCGGCGCAGGTATGGAAGATCTCGGTAAGGGCGAGCGCTCTATGGTAGGTACTATGTACGGCACGAGAGAAAAGGGTGTAAGATACCTCGAAATGACCGAGGGCTATTGCACGAGAATGGCACTTGATGCTGACGATCAGGTTATCGGATATGAGTTCGTAAACCTCGGCAAGATGACCGACTTCATCAAAAAGGGCGACGATCCCACCACCGCTTACAACAAGGCTATGGGTCACTACGGCAGATTTTCCGAGGAAGACGGCGCCGTTAAGTATATCGACCCCCGCAAGCAGTAAGGAGGAGAAGAGAAATGGCACTTTTTGAAAATTTTGAAAGACGTGAGGCAAAGATCCTCGCAACGTTAAAGGAATACGGCATTTCCTCCATTGAGGAGTGCAAGGAAATATGCGCAGAAAAAGGCATAGATCCCTATACTATCGTTCAAGAGACACAGCCTATTTGCTTTGAAAACGCAAAGTGGGCATACACCGTCGGAAGCGCTATCGCTATTAAGATGGGTTGCAAGAAAGCTGCTGACGCCGCTGCCGCTATCGGTATCGGAATCCAGTCCTTCTGCATTCCCGGCTCCGTTGCCGAAAACCGTAAGGTTGGTCTTGGCCACGGTAACCTCGGTAAGATGCTTCTTTCCGAAGAGACGGAGTGCTTCTGCTTCTTGGCAGGACACGAATCCTTCGCAGCCGCAGAGGGCGCTATCAAGATCGCTCTTAACGCAAATAAGGTGCGCGTAAAGCCCCTTCGCGTTATCCTCAACGGTCTTGGCAAGGACGCGGCTATGATAATCTCCCGTACCAACGGCTTTACCTTCGTTGAGACAGAGTTCGATCCCTATACCGAAGAGGTTAAGGTTATCAGCGAAAAGGCTTACTCAAACGGCCCCAGAGCAAAGGTTAAGTGCTACGGTGCTGACAACGTACCCGAGGGCGTTGCAATTATGCAGCTTGAGAACGTAGGCGTTTCCATTACAGGTAACTCCACTAACCCCACACGCTTCCAGCACCCCGTTGCAGGCACTTATAAGAAGTGGTGCAACGAAAACGGCGTAAACTACTTCTCCGTAGCTTCGGGCGGCGGTACGGGCAGAACGCTCCACCCCGATAATATGGCGGCAGGCCCCGCTTCTTACGGTATGACGGATACGATGGGAAGAATGCACGGCGACGCACAGTTTGCCGGATCTTCCTCCGTTCCCGCTCACGTAGAAATGATGGGACTTATCGGCGC
>JAZRTW010000019.1:0-7393 GCA_045652265.1 Eubacteriales bacterium
AATTTCAAAAGGTATAGACAGAGAAGGGTAGCCCATATATTTTTGCTCGCCTCGTTTGCCGTACTTATCGTCAAAATATCCGTTTTTAATAGCGCTTGTAATTACTTTCATATGTTTTCCTCCTGCTTTTTTAATATTATATCATTATTTCGGCTTGTTGTAAACAGCGAGATTGACAAACTTACACAATGATGATAAAATTAAATAAATATTCTATACGGAGATTTATATGGGACCGAGAAATTTTGATTACAACAAACCCGAAAAGCCCCAAAATATAAAACAGGTATTACCTTACTTATTGAAGATCTGTAGGGATCTTTTCGGAAGATTGTTTTACATATTCCGTCTTGTTTGGGAGACGTCGCCTTTTATTTTGGTCGTGCTTTCGTTAATTTCACTCATACAAGGCGTTATGCCGCTTATCGGTGCCGTTGCGAGTAAAAACGTAATTAACGCCTTACAGCAAAATAACGATACTGCGGGTGAGGGCTTTAAAGCTATTGTAATTTTACTTATTGCATTGTTTATCTATAATTTCACTTCTGCCTTTATAACTCGTCTTGACGTTGCAATAAAGCGTGTTTCGGGTGAGCTTCTTGCAAACAGAGTAAGGATAAAAATTATGGAGAAAGCGAAAGAGGTCGATATAGCAAGCTTCGACAGACCTGAGTTTTACGAGAAACTCGAAAATGCAAGCAGAGAGGCGAGTAACCGTCCCATAACGATACTCAGCTCCGTTTTTTCGGTCATAAGCTCGCTTATAACCGCGATATCTTTCTTTACGGTGCTTACCTCCTTCAATGGATATATCGCCTTAATCGTTATTGCTCTCGCACTTCCGTCCGCATTTGTCAACTACCATTACCGCAAAAAGAATTTTCTCTATATGAGGCATAGGTCAAAAGAACGCAGACAAATGAACTATTATCTCCAAACGATGATTAATAAGGACACCGTCAAGGAGATACGTCTTTTCGGTCTTTCTCAAACGTTTATAAACAGATATAAAGCAACCTTCAAAAAATATTTTAAAGGCATAAAAAGCCTTATAATCAGAGAGAATTTCTGGCACTTATTCTTTGCGTTGGCGTCCCAATGTGCAAACCTCGTTTTCTTGGGAATCATTGCGTATAAGAGCTTCAAGGGGGAGATACTTATAGGTGACTATACGTATTATACCGCCGCTTTGAGCTCGGTTACAGCATCTGTCGGCTCAATTGTGTCAACGACGTCTTTAATTTACGAAGGTACGCTGTTCATTGATAATATAATATCATTTCTGGCTGAAAAAGTCGGAATTAAAGCAAATACTGACACCCCCGCTAAAGTTACCAGAGGCAATCACACCATTGAACTTGTAAACGTATCGTTTAAATATCCCGACTCCGACGTTTACGTTTTGAAAAACGTAAGCTTGAAGATAAATTCGGGCGAAAGTGTTGTCCTCGTTGGCTTAAACGGTGCGGGAAAGACCACCATGATAAAGCTTATCACACGTCTTTACGACGTAAGTGAAGGGCAGATACTTTTAGACGGAATAGATATTAAAGATTACGAGCCAACTGAACTTTATAAGCTTTTCGGAATTATTTTCCAGGATTTCGGCAAATATGCTGAAAGCGTTTCCGACAATATTGCATTCGGTAATATTAATTCCGAGAAGGATTTAGAAAAGATAAAGACTGCAGCACAAAAAAGCGGGGCCGCAGATTACATCGAAAAGCTTGATAAAGGCTATGAGACTCCTCTTATGAGGATATTTGAAGAAAAGGGAACTGAACTTTCGATAGGTCAATGGCAAAAGCTTGCCGTCGCACGTGCGTTTTACAGCGATTACGATATACTCGTTTTAGACGAGCCTACTGCCTCGCTTGATGCTATTGCGGAACAGGAGCTGTATATGCAATTTGATGCATTGAGAAAGGGTAAGATCACTTTGTTCGTTTCACACAGACTCTCAAGTGCAACTATGTCGGATAAAATAATAGTTCTTGATTCGGGTTCTGTCGCCGAGATGGGTAGCCACAAAGAGCTTATGAAAGCAAAGGGCATCTATTATAAAATGTTCACAACACAGGCGAAGCATTATATAGAGAATGCAACTCTTTAAATCACAAAAATAAAAGGGAGGAATTTCCTCCCTTTTATTTTTGTGTAAACATAGGTTCAAGCTGTTTTCCTTCATATGCCTTTTCGAGAGCCGTCATAAACAACGGCTTAACAAAAGTAAGAGACGAGGGTTTTGTTTCCGTATCGTCTTGATACATAGGAACGAAGAATACGTTCTTTCTGTTTTTCATTCTTGCTATTGCTTCAAAAGAACCCGAAAGGGCATCGTTCGTTGATAAGGCAATAAGCAGCTTTCCACCGCTTCGCAGATGTGATTTTACTGCCATAGTAACGGGTGTATCGGTTATTCCGTATGCAAGTTTTGAAAGCGTATTTCCCGTACAAGGACAAATTACCATCATATCCACAAGCTTCTTCGGGCCTATCGGTTCAGCATCAACGATGCTGCATATTACGTCACGGCCCGCAATCTCAATTACCTTTTCGTAAAAATCGTCGGCTTTAAAAAAGCGCGTGTCGGTATTTCTTGTGTTTTGTGACATTATGGGCAATATTTCTTTATATCTGCGCTTCGCATCTGACATAAGCGGTAACGTTTCTTTAAAATTGCAAAAAGAACCGCATATAGCAAATCCAAGCATTTTACTCAACTCCTTTCAGTATATGATCGATGGTTTTTGCAAGATATTTTCCCGCAGTTACCGGAGCGTATTTACTTGGTAATGAAAGAGCGGAGATAACGCGAATGCCGTATTTTTCCGCTTCTTTCGGATCGACTCCTCCCGGTTTTGAAGCAAGGTCGATAATGATAGCGTCTTTGTCAAGCTCTTTCAATACACTTTCTGTGATCACTTTGTCGGGAATACCGTTAAATATCAGTTTTTTCCCTTTAAGAGCAGTGCCTATATCGGAAATATGCTTACTATCATATCCCAAGCTCTCCGCTTTTGAAAGTGCGGTTGCACTTCTTGCGACTACCGTGACGATGCCTCCGAGACTATGGAGTGCTCTTGCCATAGCTCTTCCGACACAGCCCAGTGATAATACAGCGCTCTCGCATCCGTGCAGAGTTATATCCGTTTCGAGAATGGCTATAGCTATAGCACCTTCAGCAGTGGGTATAGCATTAAGTACCTTTAATTCTTCTCTTGCGTAATAATCAACGGCAGTTATATTGAGCTTTTTGCATTCATTTAAAAATTTTTCGTCAAGACAACCGCCGAATATCTTTTTCCCGCTTGTACATATTTTAAGAATCTCCGAGGGTGCGATCCTTTTATGTGAATATGCACTTTTTATAAAACCTTGCGTATCGGCATAGGGAAGGGGCAAGATCAGTATATCTGATTTTTCTATGCATTCGGATAATGTATCCTCTTTATATAGATTTTCGAATTCGCCGTTATAGTTTTCATAGCCGAATACAGAAACATCATACCCTGATCTCGATAAAAATTTTGCACAGGATAACATTCTGTAATCGCCGCCGATAACGGCAAGACGAGCATTGTTTTTCATTATGTTTTCCTTTCTGTCTTCTATGGGTAACCCCACGTTTCATAATATGCAAAAATATAGGTACTGCCTATGTTGTACAAAGGAATTATTTAAATTTTTTTCAAATATTTGTTGCAAAATGAATTAGTGCGTGGTATAATACAAAAAGTTGTGAAAACCTATCAAAAAAAGAAAATTAAGGAGAAAATGAAATGAGTTTGTTTAATGGAGTAATATCCGTAAAACCTTACGTCGTTTTCGTTATCGCAATTCTGGCAATTTTGTTTGTCGGTTACGCTATCGGACGCATTAAAATCAAAGGCGTGTCACTCGGCGACGCAGGTGTATTTATCATTGCGCTTTTGTTCGGTGCTTTGCTTTACGAGCCTTTCGTCAATATGCTTGTGGTAAAAGGCAATGACGGAGCTGCCGTGACCTTTGCAAAGGACGCACTTAAAATAGTAGAACAGCTTGGTCTTTTGTTCTTCGTAACTGCAGTAGGCTTTATTGCAGGCCCCAAGTTTTTTAGCAATTTAAAAAAGAACTTTAAATCATACGTTCTTCTCGGTCTTGTAATTATTATCGCGGGCGGCTTATCCGCAGTCGGATGTATTTATATGGGTAAGGCTGTAGGCTACGGATCTTGCGGAGAGGATGCTAAAGCATTTACCGCGATGATAGTAGGACTTCTTTCCGGTTCACTTACTTCAACACCTGCTTTCAGTGCCGCGAAGGATACTGTACTTCCGGAATATGAAAACTTCGTATCCGTCGGACACGGTATTGCATACATATTCGGCGTGATCGGCGTTGTACTCTTCGTTCAGCTCGTCCCCAAGTTTATGAAGGCTGATATGGCGCAAGAGCGCGCAAAGCTTGAGTCTATTGATTCCGTAAGCGAAAAGAAAATGCCTGCAAAGCTCTTTTCTCTTGACCACTACGGCATCGCTGTATTCTCGTTGGTTGCCGTTTTGGGAACGTTGATTGGATCTGTTAAGATTCCTCTTTCAAGCCAAGGCCTTGACGGCACTTGCTTCTCGCTCACTTCTACGGGCGGTTGCTTGCTCGTTTCGCTTGTATTCGGCCATTTTGCACATTTCGGCAGACTCAACGTAACACCCGACGCTTCCGCACTCAAGCTTTTCAGAGAGCTCGGTCTTGTACTTTTCCTCGTTGGCGCAGGTATTCCCGGCGGCGCGGAATTCGTTAAGTATTTTGACGTGATGTACTTTGTGTACGGCGCAATAATGACTATAATTCCTATGTTTGTAGGCTTCTTCTTTGCAAAGTACGTATTAAAGCTCAACTTACTAAACAACCTCGGCTCTATCACGGGCGGTATGACGAGCACTCCCGCTCTCGGAACTTTGATAAACGTAGCGGGTACGGAAAGCGTTGCAGCTGCTTATGCCGCAACTTATCCCATCGCTCTTATTGCGGTAGTACTTGTTTCTCAATTCTTAATAATCCTGTTTTAAACATTTAAAAAATTCCGACCATTCAGGTCGGAATTTTTTTGTTTATGGAATATAGTATAAAATTTGAGGAAAAAACTATCTTTTTAAGTTGCGTTATTTGTGCTATAATAACTACAAAGAAATACGTTTCTTTATGTAAATTTACACAAATTTAAGGAGGAAGAAAAATGCCGGTTTATGAGTCTATTAAAAATGCTGATAATAAGATCGTTATTTCAGCAAAGAACAGAGATTCTGTAACATTCGGCTGGGACAAAGTTGTTGAGAAGATCGCTTCTTTGACAGCCGGAAACATCGCCATCGACGGATGGTACGGTATCAACTTCGAGAAGATTGCAAAGGCAGTTGCTGCGAAGTTGGAAGCGAAGGGAATCAAGACTGCACTTATCGCAGCTGATGAACTTTATAAGACAAGAGAAGAGATTATCGCATACAATCAGCCCTATGTAACTGATGACCCCGGTTTCGGTAAAGTTAACCAGACAGGCGTTATTGAGGATATCATGGTTGAAGCAGCTATCGCTGACGTTAAGGCTAAACTCGCTGCAAAAGACGGCGCTAAGATCATTTACGGTATGGGCGCTTCCATCAAAGCGTTCGAGGACGTTCTTGACGTTAAGTTATACGTTGATAACACTCACCAGAAGGTTCAGTGGGATATGTGGAACGGCGAACTTCCCACGTTCGGTTGCAAGGAGCCCACAAAGGGTTACAACTGGAAAGAGTACAACTATTCTGACTACTACATGTTGAAGCGTCAGAAGGATTATATGTACGGAGCAATGGACTACTATGTAGAGAACTACTTTGCCGATGACCTCGTACTTATTCCTCAGGAAGCTTACAACGAGATCATGTCCACTCTCGTAAAGTATCCTATCCACGAAGTTAAGATCTTCAGCCCCGGTCCTTGGGGAGCATACAGATACCATGATATGGACTATCAGGTAGAAGGCCTTGCTAACAACGCATGGAACAAGATCGCAGGTCCCGAGCTTCGTATCCTTATCGACTTCGGCGGCGAGAGAAGCATTTCTATGCCTATGCTCAACGCTATGCAGTACGGTAAAGAACTCGTTGGTGAGCTTATCGACAACAAGTATCCCGGACTTTTCCCGCTCGATATTTGGCTTGATGACGGCTGGCATCCCACACCTCAGCCTGCTGAGAGAATTTCTATGCCTATGCACATTCACCCCAGTAGTAAGTACGTTGCTGACAACTTCAACGAGCCTCTCGGCAGATATGAGACTTACTACATAGCTGAGGCTTATGAGGGAGCTAATACATGGATGGGCTTCCACGACGATGCTGACATCGAAGAGTGGGAGAGACTCTGCGAAGCTTCTCAAAACATCACTCCTATCGAAAACTGGAAAGACTTTATCGCTAACTGGCCCAGC
The DNA here is from genome assembly GCA_045652265.1 of Eubacteriales bacterium. Classification (GTDB taxonomy): domain Bacteria; phylum Bacillota; class Clostridia; order Oscillospirales; family CAG-272; genus CALCTE01. Next base: position 6,452 of record JAZRTW010000019.1, read on the forward strand.
AAAGAAGGCGACCTTTACCTCATTCCCCCCGGAACGATGCACGGTCACGGCGGTAACCAGATGGTTCTCGAAATGGATACCAACCCCTCCATCAACGGCACGGAGTACTCCTTCTTTGAGTACGACTTTGCAAGACCCTCTTGGGACGACAATGCAAAGACAATGACCGGAAAGCCCCTCAAGATGCACCTTGAGCACGGCAGAAATATGGAGAAGACAAGAAGAGCTTCTTGGGTTAAGGATCACCTCCTTTCTACACCCAGTGTTGTAAAGTGGACGAAGGAATACTTCATCGACCGTTACAAGAGCACTCCCGTTATGCCTTACCACGTAGAGAGAATTCACTTCGAAAACGTTGGTGAATTGTCCACAGAAGGCAAGTTTATGCATATGTTCACGCTTACTGTTGGTAAGAAGGTTACAGTTCGTTCTAAGACGAACCCCGACCTCTTTGCAGTATGTGACAAGTTCCAGACACTCGTTGTTCCCGCAAGCTTCGGTGATTATGAGATCATCAATGAAGAGGGTGGCCGCGTAACTTGTGTTATCCAGAGATGGAAGCAGGGTTAATTTAACCTAAATAACTGACTTTATAGCCATAGCATAAGTGAATTATGCTATGGCTATATGAAAATTGAAGGTATTTCGTGAACATTTTAGCAATAGGCGCTCATCACGACGATATAGAGATATATTGTGGCGGAACACTTGCGAAATACGCAAGCCAAGGTCATAATGTATTTAAAACATACAGAATCTTACCGTAAATGTTATGAAAACTTACATAAAAAATCATTCACTATTTGGAGAAACTTTATTTGCTGAAAGCAAAGACATTGTTATCGGTATTCCTCTTGAGCACGGGCTTCGTATCTCATATATATCCTATAAGGGCAGTGAGAACTTATTTTTCGAGCAGCCGAAGGATATGACCGCTTTAAC
>JAZRTW010000020.1:0-2235 GCA_045652265.1 Eubacteriales bacterium
ATAAAAAGAACCAAGCTTATCCCCAATAATAAGCTTGGTCTTTTGCTTTTATTTATCCTTCAAGGGTGTAAAGAACGAGTTTGTCTTCAGTCTGAAAGCCACGGCTCATTGAGCCGTGGCTTATATTTTGCGCTCGAAAAATTCAAGCGTCGATACGACTTAAATCGATCGAAATTTTATCGTTCTATTACACCGTCGGTGCAAACTATTCGTTCAAGATACTCGTCAAACGCCCAATTTTGAACATCTATTTTCTCCCAATCGGACATCGTTCCCTCATATTGCACCTCTTTTAAATTGTAGCAATAATTAAACGCATCTCTTTCGATGAGCGTAACGCTTTTCGGTATCGTAACCGAGCTCAAAATGTTGCAGCCCAAAAAGGCTTCCTTCCCGATCTTTGTCACTCCGTCGGGAATATCAAAGCTCTCAAGACTAAGACAATTCGCAAACATTTTCTCCGAAATTACCGATATACCATTCTCAAAATTAACACGTTCAAGCGAGATACAGTCCTCGAAAACCGATGCCTCTGCTTCCCCGATCGCCCCTTTTACAGTTACCTCCTTCAACGAGATACAGTTCTTCAGCATATTCCACGGAAGCTTCGTTACACCGGCGGGAGCTGTGAAGCTTTCTAACGCTTTACAGTCTTGAAATGCATGCCAATCAATAGTCGTTACACTGTCGGGAAGCTCAATGATCTTCAACCCAACGCAGCCGGAAAATGCGGCGTTTCCAATGGTTTTAAGCGAGCTTGACAATATTTCAACCTCACTAAGTGTTGTCTTGTTTGCAAACGCATTTTCCGCAATGGTTTTTATATCTTCGGAGATAACAACTCGTTTGATGCTGTACGGGCAAACGTTAAAAAGCCAAACTGATACTACGCAATATCCTTCATCTGTACGAGTCGGTATGACAAGCTCAGTCACATCCTCACTAACGCCGTTATCCTGATATTGATATGTCCAGCCATAATTATTATCAAAAATAAAGGTTGAATTTTTTATCGGCTCGTGTGAGCCACACATCGTACAATAGCCGTTCTCATATACGTGTGCCCTCGGGATGACGTCTTTACCGAAATCAAGCTTACAAATATCACAATGCTCATAAGAAGTCACGCCATTCTTGGTGCAGGTTGCAGGAACCTCGTCGTGCTTTGTATGCGTATGCTCCAATATCGGCATCGTAACGTATTCGCGGTATTGACAATACTCGCATTTTGTATTCTTCTTTCCTTCTTCGACACAAGTCGGTTGCTTATTGACCTTTATGTCCTTCATTACGTGCTCGCCTCTGCTTACCTCGCCGCATTCGCAGGTAACGAAGTGACCGTCCTCGTCATATTCAGGCTCGCCCGAGAAGTCGCAAACGTGGGTGCTGACCTCGGGTACCGATTCGCTCGGGAGCGACTCACTCGGCGTTTCACCGTCACACGAAACAAGCACAAATGCCAAAAGAAGCAACGCAATAATTAATAATTTTTTCATCTTTTTTCCTCCCTTAAAAATAAAAAACCATACCTATCCCTTGAAAACAAAACGTCAAAAGAAAGTACGGCTATATGTCAAAAATATAATAACACCGTAATCCATCTCGATGCTTGTTTTTTCCTTTAAAGAGTAACTTTTACTCTTCAATTACATTATACTGCCCCCACGCAAAATGTCAATAACTTTTCGGAATTCCATTTGTAAACAATTTATGAACAAATTATTAACAAATTATGAACAACGACAAAGACGGCAAAAAATTGCCGTCTTTGTTGAATGAAAAAAGGGGACGGCATCAGCCGTCCGTTCGGATCGTTAGTTTAATCAAGATAGAAACATATCAAGGCGGGTGTTTATCTGTGACGCAGAGAGTGTCTGTGAGTTTGTTCTTGCTTTCAAGGGGCTCTGCGCCCCTTGACCCGCACGATTTTTTAGAAAAAAATCGAGTAAAACTTTTGTATTATGTCGTTGTAGCCGTTTCGATACTCGAAATGCTTCACGGAATACGGCGCTGCCGCCGGCAGAAAAGGTTGACGAAACTTTTAATTCTGTGTTGCTCTGTTCTATTTGATTATTTATATTATACCTTTCGGTAATCAAGGATAACTCTCTATCGAAAATTCTCTTTAGAGGCTTTTCGGCGACTTTTCTAACCATTTTTTTGAGGTGGGACGCAAAAAAGCACAAAATTAGGACTCTCGAACTATATCAAGAGTCCCACATCAAAAAAATAATT
>JAZRTW010000021.1:0-4028 GCA_045652265.1 Eubacteriales bacterium
ATCTTGGACTCGATGGTGTTTGCACCGATGGGGAAGCCGATTACGCAGCAAGTCTTAACGCCCGTGCCCTGAAGAAGCTGACGAGCGAGGGGTACGTAATAGGGGTTAACGCATACGGAAGCGAATTTGTATTCAGCAGCCTCTGCGCAGAGCTTCTTGATGGACTCTGCGGGAGTGTCAGCCTTAAGTACGGTGTGGTCGATAAACTTTGCGAGCTCAGCGCCCGAAGGCTTACCGCCGTTATTAGCAGCAGATACGCCGTAAGAGGGAGCAACAGAGCTGTTGTTGATTCTGCTGTAAACCTCGTTGGCGATCTGTTCAACAAGCTTTTCTATATCCATAATATGCCTTCCTTAAATCGTAGTAAAGATTAGTCGTTGAGTGTGGGGATAATCTGCTCAACGTCGCTGTGGGGACGAGGAATTACGTGTGTGAACATAAGCTCGCCGACTCTCTTTGCTGCAGTTGCGCCTGCTTCAACAGCCGCCTTAACTGCGCCAACGTCACCTCTTACCATAACCGTAACGTAACCGCTTCCGATCTTCTCTTTGCCTACGAGGCGTACGTTTGCTGCCTTTACCATTGCATCGGCTGCTTCGATTGCGCCGATAAGTCCTCTGGTCTCAACCATTCCAAGTGCTTCTTTTTCCATGATATTTTTCCTTTCAGTTTTTATATTAGTTTGTTTTTTGACTGTTTCTTTTTTGACCGTTTCGGTCTTTACGTTTTCTTCCTTTGCAGGTGCGGCAAATACTACTGCCTGTGCTGCAGGCTTTTTAGCGGCAGGCTTCTTTGCGCCCGTGCTCTTCTTTGCGGTAGCCATAAATTAGTCTTCGCAGTTGAGTGTGGGGATAATCTGCTCAACGTCGTTGTGAGGACGGGGAATTACGTGTGTGAACATAAGCTCGCCGACTCTCTTTGCTGCGGTTGCGCCTGCTTCAACAGCTGCCTTAACTGCGCCAACGTCGCCTCTTACCATAACCGTAACGTAACCGCTTCCGATCTTCTCTTTGCCAACAAGGCGTACGTTTGCTGCCTTTACCATTGCATCGGCTGCTTCGATTGCGCCGATAAGTCCTCTGGTCTCAACCATTCCAAGTGCTTCTTTTTCCATGATGTGATCTCCTTGTTTATTTGTTTTTTATTTTTATTTTTTATTGGGTAACGAATTAATTTGCTCTTACATAAGAGCCGCAAGCATATCCTCGTGAAGTGCGGGGATAACGACTGTGCGAAGTAAAAGTCCCTTGACTTCGGGGGTATTCTTTGCCGCGGCAACTGCCGCCTTGACCTCAGAGGTGCCTCCGCACAATACTACGAAGCTCTTTCCTCCAAGACCTCTGCCGAGTCTTATCTCGATAAGCTCGACGTCTGCCGCCTTGACCGAAGCATCTGCCGCAATTACGGCGGCGGCTACGGAGAAGGTCTCGATTACGCCGACTGCTTCACGCTTTTCGGGCATCGTCGCACAGGAAAGTGCGGGAATAACCTGCTCGTGAAGGCTTGAAATAACAATGCTGTTCACAAGGCTGTCGCCGGCAATCTTCTTACCTGCGTTTACGGAAGCCGTTACGCCTGCCGTGTCTCCGGATATCATTACGATATACTTACCGGGGCATACGGGCTGTGCGGATTCAAGCTTTACGAAAGCGGTCTTCATCATTATATCGCCCGCTTCGATTCCAGCCGCAACGCTGTTGGTTTCGATAATTCCGAGTGTATCCAAAATCCTTTAAGACCTCCTATCCTTGAATCTCTATATAATCGGGGGTAACTGCCGTTACCTTACCGCTTATACTTGCGTGAACGTTTGCGGAAAGCTTGCCTTCGGGAATTCTTCCGATAAGGCTTCCCTCCGTCACAAAATCGCCTTCGCCAACTACCGCTTCGGCAGGTGCGCCGATATGCTGGGAAAGCTTTACCCTTACGGTGCGTACTTCAACCGGTGACATCGAAAGAGGTGCGTCTGCGGTATATCCCGCGATGCCGAGTCTTTGCATAAGTCTGTCGGTGGGCACCTTACTGCCCTCTCTTGAAGGACTTACACCGTCGGAGTAGGTCTTTTGGGGCTTTACACCCTTCTTTCCGAGTCCTTGCTTGACCGCCGTGATAAAACGTGAGGGCGAAAGTCCCATCGGGCAAGCATATTGCGTACAAAGTCCGCAGTCACAGCAACCGAATACAACTTTACCGTCTTCGATGCTGTCAAGTGCGCCGTATGCTATGGAACGCATTACCTTGTGAGGCTGAACGTTGAGTCCGAGGAGATTTCTCGGGCAAAGCTGTGTGCATTGATTACACTGACAGCATACCGATTTTGCAACTCTCGCCTCTATCTCAAGGTTCGTTCCTTTTCTTCTGATAAGCTTATGGTTTTTGGGGAACACCAAAATTCCGCCCGTCGTCTTCGTTACGGGAGCGTTGAAATCCGTGCTCACCTTTCCCATCATCGGACCGCCGACTACAAGTCCGTAGTCCTCTTCAAGTCTTCCGCTTTTCGTACCGCCCGCAAGGCTTATGAGAAGCGAAAGCGGTGTTCCTATAGGCGCTTCGAAGGTCATGGGGTTATTGACTTCACCGTTTACCGTTACAAATCTCTTCGTTACGGGCTTGCCCTCCAAAGCGTTTGCTATATTATACATCGTGCAGGTGTTGCACACGACGGCTCCCACGTCAAGAGGGATTCCGCCGACGGGAACTATCTTTCCCGTCACCTCGTAAACTATCTGTTGTTCGTCTCCCGCGGGGTAGTAGTTATCGAGTAAGAAGACTTCGATGTCCTCGGTCTTCTCAAGAAGCTCCGATAAGATCTCCGCGGCTTTGTGATTGTGCTCTTTTAAGGCGATATAGCCTTTAGGAGCGCCCGTCATGTCCATTACCGCTCTTACGCCGGCAATAAGCCTTTGAGGGTAATGCTCCATAACGTTCTTGTCAACTTTAAGTAAAGGCTCGCACTCCGCGCAGTTTGCAATTACCACTTCGGGCTTGCATTTGAGCTTTACGTGAGTGGGAAATCCCGCTCCGCCTGCTCCGACAACACCCGCGTCTGCGACGAGCTTTAAAGCATCTTCGGCACGCATACTATGTTTCCTTTCTGCAAGCGTCTTTTATACTATTCTGAATGCGCCGTACATCGTACAACGTCTTACTCTCGAGAAGTTTCTTGCGGACGTAAGTCCTTCGCCCGTAGGTGTGGAGATGGTAAGTGTCGTATATCCCTCTCCGTTGAAGCCTACGCCTGCATAAGAAGGTGCGTTCTTGACAAAAATAGTCGTATCAAGAGCTCTTGCAGCCGCCGTGAGATTATTTACGTTTTCGGAGTGCATCATCGCCGTATGGTGACAGTCGTGCTCTGCGATTACCGCCTTCGCAATAGCCTCCTCGACGTTTCTTACTCTGACAACGGGAACAACGGGCATAAGCATTTCCGTATGTACCAAAACGTGATCGAACTCGGTCTCCATAATTACGAGCTTGTTGTCGCCGCTGTGAGAAATTCCTGCCGCGTCAAGAATTACGTTTGCATTCTTTCCGACGAACTTCTTGTTGGGAGCGCTCTTTCCCTCCTTGTTCGTTACAACGACGGTCTCAACGACCTTCTGCGTTTCTGCTCTGTTTGCAAGATAGCAGCCGCACTTAACCATTTCTCTGATAAGCTCGTCTGCAACGCTGTCAACTACGAGAATCTCCTTCTCTGCGATACAGAGAATGTTGTTGTCGTAGGACGCGCCCGCAACTATATTCTTTGCCGCTTCCTTAATGTTAGCGGTCTCGTCAACGATTACAGGGGGGTTGCCGGGGCCTGCGCATACGCACTTCTTGCCGCTCTTCATGGCAACTGCAACTACTGCTTCACCGCCCGTTACCGCAAGCATCTTTATAACGGGGCTCGTCATAATTACCTTGCTGGTGTCCATAGTGGGATTTACGGGTGCTACGAGAAGGTTTGCAGGGCCGCCTGCCGCAACGATTGCTCTGTTGAGCACTCTTATTGCTTCAGCCGTGCACTTCTTTGCAGCGGGGTGGGG
>JAZRTW010000022.1:0-7770 GCA_045652265.1 Eubacteriales bacterium
GTTCCATTGCTTTAAGCGTGCAGGTTCAAGTCCTGTTGTCCGCACCAACTTCAGCGTTCATAACGTAGTTATGGATGCTGAAGTTTTTCTTTTTAGGGCAACAGGACTTGAACATTAAGAAGGCACGCGCCGTGAAGAAAAACAGTTCGGGGAACTGTTTTTTAGGCGGGTGGTGCGACGACGGGTACCGAATGCGAAGCATTGGGTCGTCGAGCACGAAAGATTTGCGATAGCAAAGCTTTGTCCTGTTGTCCGCACCAACTTCAGCGTTCATAACGTAGTTATGGATGCTGAAGTTTTTATTTTTAGGGCAACAGGACTTCATTAAGTACAAAACCGAGCGTCAATAACTCAAACCGTTATGACGCTCGGTTTATATTTTATCCTATATTCAACAAATTTATTAACAACAGCCAAGCAAGTCCGTAATAAGTAATAACGGCGACGAGGTCATTAAGCGTTGAAATAAGCGGGCCCGATGCTACAGCAGGGTCGATTTTGAGTTTTTTTAATACCAGTGGTATCGTCGTACCGGTGATACTTGAAAGAAAAACGGATACCAACAAAGCAATTCCCGTACAAGATGAAATCAAAAAAGCAAATGAGGCTTGTTGTTCCTTAAAAATAATGAGATACAGTCCGACGAAAACTATTGATATCGCACCCAAGATAAAGCCGTTTGTAAATCCGACACGCGCTTCCTTGTGTATAAGATAAAGCTTCTGTTTACCGCTTAACTTTTCGTCCATTAAAACGCGTATAGTAACGGCAAGTGACTGCGTGCCGACGTTTCCCGCCATACCAAGTATAAGCGATTGGAAGCTGACTATAACCGCAAGACTAGATATAACTCCCTCAAACGCACCTACAACGCTAGATACGAGTAGTCCCAATCCAAGCAGTATAATAAGCCACGGCAAGCGTTTAACGATACTCTTTTTTAGAGGCTCGTGCAGGTCTTCTTCTGCAGAAAGTCCTGCAAGTTTTGCGTAGTCGTCTCCGAGTTCGTCGTCAACAAGTTCTGTTAAATCCTGCGACGTTAAAACACCTTTAAGCTTATTTTCGCGGTCAAGTACGGGAATTGAATCTTCCGAGTACCCCTTGATACGTTCAATGCAGTCTTCGATAAGCTCGTTTGCATAAACGTAAGGATAAGACGTCACGATTATATCCGCAAGTTCTGCGCTTTCACGAGCAATTATAAGATCCTTTAAGTCTATAGCTCCGACAAGAAGTCCGTCTTTATCGGTAATGTAAATCGTAGAAATATTGTCGTTTTCGGCAGCTTGGTCAATTAAGCTTTTCATTGCCTGACGGACGCTGATACCCTCTGAAATACTTACGAAATTGGTAGTCATCTTACTACCGATTTCATCATCATCAAATGAATTGAGTAATGAGAGTTCGCGCTTTGTGTCTTCCTTCATCAGATCGATAAGCGTATTGCGTTCCGCCTTATCAAGTCCGCGAAGATATTCCAAAAGTACCGTCGCTTCAAGGAGCGACAGTATCGCCGCTCTTTTTCTTAAACCGATCTCACCGATATATTCGTTGATATTTTCCGAATATTCAAATATACTTGCAAGCTCGTCTGTACTTAAAATGCTATAAAGCTTATTTCGCTCGTCTTTTTTTAGCAAATCCATTGCTGCGGCAATATCGTTTTCGTGATATGCGAGAATTTGCTCTTTTATCAATTTCGGCGTGAGATTGCTGCGTAAGATCTCGACTATTTCGGATTTGTAATCGGGAAGCTGTGTTATTGACGTATTTTCATTTTGTATGATTTCTTTTGCATTCATTGTCCTTGTCTCCTTTTTGTTGATTTAGAAAAGGACAATGTGAATATATTTTACCGAATACGGACGTTTAAAGCCGCCGTAGTAATAATATATAGGCACATTGTCTAAACTTCGGCCACAACTGCTACCGTCCATATTCTCACCTTACTTTCTGATTATTTATTCTTTAATTCCGGGAATGGTATTACACCGCATGTATCATAAACGTATTTTCCGTCCAAAAGAAGTTTCTTGACAGCCCTTTGTAAAGATGTTTTTTCATCGTAATCACAAACGTCGCTTCCTCGATTATTCGGAAAAACGTAAGCGTTAACAGAACCTGCGTCGCTTACAATGGGAAAGCGCAAAAAACGCGACGAAAACTTACTTAATTTGGATTTATCTCCAAGTGCATCGTTAATTTCGGGGCTCATAAGCCACGAACAGCAATAAAGCGCCTTGAAATTATATTCGGGATAAGCTTTTATCGCCTTATCTATGCCTCGTTTAAACGCATAATCTATGTTTTCGGGCGTAAAATCGGAATCCCAAAAAATATGAGTGGAAATAACATCGTCTCCTGCTTTTAAAACAAGCTCCCATTCGTTTTTTGAAAAAACTTGAGGAATAGCATCTATATAGCGGGTGTCAGCCAAATGCCCTATATACGACTCACTAGTTTCTTCGAATCGCGTCTTGAAAGCACCGCCACTATCCTTCGCACCCTTACTTCCGAGAGGAACGCCGCTTTTGTGAACGCCATATCCGTTAGCAAAAACGGTAATATATTCGCCGCTTGTACGGTTTTTAAGAATATACGGAAAATCACACGGAGTTTTGATGGGCTGAAAATTTAGTCCGTAATCGCCGAGGTAAATTATCGTACATTTTGTGAATCTGCTCATCCAGTTGGAAATAACGGGAGAAATTCCTACGATCTTGCTTCTGTAGTCTCTCTCCTCGCGAAGATAGATGGCGTATATGCTAAGACAAGTGACTGCTTCTTCGTGAGTGAGTCCTCGTCTTCTGTAATTATCATATGTGGATTCAACGCTCGGAAGATGAACCAAAAGCGGAAGCATATTTGATGCGGTTGTATTGACTGAAGGCGGATATTTTATCTTCAATACCTCATCTATGCTTGCGTCCTTAAAATAAAGACTTACGGCATCAAGATACGCCTTCCTGTACGGATCATTTTCCAAATCCGAAAATCCATCTTGCACGGCTTCATAGAATTCTGCAAATAAGTTATATTTTTCCTGTAAGCGACGGATCATATCAATCGTGCATAGTTCATCGCTTCTTTCTGCCGTCGCGGGAAAATAACCGTTAGGCAATAACGGGTTTCCGTCAATTTCAAGGTGTTTTGTTAACTCTTCAAAAGTCATTAATTATCACCGCCGCCTTATAATTTGACCGTAATTATTTCGTTATCTCCCAAAATAGGAAACAGATTCTTACCGGCAGCAATATAATGTTCCTTAAAATTAACGCCTATAGCTGTGAATACCCGAATAAGCTCCATAGTCGTATCTTTATCCATATTGCTCGGGAATACGGAACCATCGGGATGATTATGCATGACGACCATTGATGACGCGTTTTTCTTGAGTACCAATTCTACCACCGTTCTCGTGTCAAATTTAACGGAATTTACGGAACCGCTAAAAACTTTACCGGAGAAGATAACTCTGTCCAAATTATCAAAAAGATATATCCAAACAGCCTCGTTTTTTTCGGTTGCCGCATCACAAACGAGCATCCGTAAAAAATCTTCGCTGTTGCCGTAAAGCTTGTTTTCGGTCAATTTGAGCTTTGAATATCTGCTGAAAAGTTGAGGCATCAAGGTTATAAGAGTTGCCGTGTGCTCACTTACACCTTTAACCGCGCAAAGTCTGTCGAAATCTGCGTCAAGCACCTTCTCCAAGCTTCCGAATTCCTGTATCAAACTGTGTGCTATAGGATTTACGTCCTTCACCGGAATGGAGAAAAATAGCAAAAGCTCCAATACGTTGTGTTGTTCGAAATTTGCAAGACCCTCATTTAAAAATCTGTTTTTCAGTCTGCTTCTATGTCCTTCGTGAATGTTGTCTTTCATAGCGTTTATCCTTATTTTAATAATGTATTTTGTTTAAAGTCATATTTTGAATCATTAGTTAATATTATCTAATGTACAATGTTAACGGAGGAAAAATATGTACGACATTGAAAACCGAATAATCGAAACAGCAGAATACATTGCAAGCACAAAATGTACCGTAAGAGATGCATCGAAGCATTTCGGAATATCAAAATCAACCGTACATAAAGATATGAGCGAAAGGTTAGTAAATGTAAACGCAAATCTGTACGAGGAGATCTCCAAAATACTCAAATACAATAAAAAAGTGCGCCACATAAGAGGCGGAGAAGCCACAAAAAGAAAATATTTGAGCATTAAGGAAACAAATGACGGTAAGTGAGTTTATCCAATGGATAAGCTCACTTTTTATTAATTTTGTTAAGCGGATTCGAATTCACGGCGTTATACATACTGTCGTCGCTCAAATGCGTATATATCTGTGTTGTGTTTAATTGCTCGTGCCCAAGTATATCCTTAAGCACCCTTACGTCGACCTTGCCGTGCTCATATAAAAGCGTAGCGGCAGTATGGCGAAGCTTATGAGTCGAAAGACCTCTGCCGTCCAAGTTTGCGTTTTTCAGCGCATTTTTTACTATGTTCTCAACCTGTCGCTTGTTGATCCTTGTTTTTCTTGCAGAGATAAATAAGGCGTCTTTATCGACTATATCAAGCACCGTACTTCTATAGCTTAAATAGTCCTTCAAGGCTACGTTACAAGCATCGTTTAAGTAAATTATCCTTTCTTTACTGCCTTTACCGATAACGTTTAGGCAGACGAAGCTGTCGCTTCCGTCGTCGGCTTTTCTTAAATCGGATATATTAAGGCCGACAAGCTCGGAAAGTCGCATACCGCAGTTTAAGAATAAAGTCAAAATTGCGTAGTCTCTGATCTTATATTTGCCGCTTACGGAATCAAGCAAAGTGATACATTCGTTAAGCTTTAAATACTTCGGCAGACCGTTTTTATATTTTGGAGTATCGATACCTACGGTTGGGTTTTCGTCAATGTAATGTTGCTTTATACAAATATACTTGTAAAATTCTTTAATGGAAGACAGCTTCCTTGCAAGCGTTCTTTTGGAATTATTCCTTTTGTCGAAGCAATAGTTCATATATTCATATATGTTTGAACGCTTGATCTGCTTTACAAATTCGAGATCGCAGTCACTTATGGATATTTCGGCTTCTTCGTTGTCGACACCCGTTTTCTGACGTTTAACGTAGGCAAAAAATAAATGTATGTCGTTATAATACTGGTCGACCGTGCTTTTTGCGCCGCCGGCAATCACGAATTTATAATTTAAAAATTCGTCCAAGATATCGCAGGAATTTTTATAATCCATAGCCTATCCCCTTTTGCTTTCGGCATTCTTTACGTAATTAATAGCTTCGTACAAGCTTTTTACGGGAACTATTTTTATGCCAAAATCTTTTTTGGGAAGCTTATCATAGTTTCTTTGCGGTATCATAACCTCAGAAAAGCCCTGCCTTGCCGCTTCGATTACACAAAGATCGCAGAAATTGACGGGCCTTGTTTCTCCTGAAAGTCCGACCTCGCCGAGTACGGCAAGACTGTCGGGTACGGGGATATCCGATATGCCTGAAAATAGCGCAAGAGCAATGGCGAGATCGCTTGCGGGCTCATCTATTCTTATACCGCCGACTACGTTCAAATACGTATCGTTTGCGGCAAATTTGAGGCCGAGGCGTTTTTCCAAAACAGCGACAATGAGAGAGAGTCGGTTATAGTCTATCCCGTTAGCCATTCTTCGCGGAGACGGAAAAACTGTAGGAGTCACAAGAGCTTGTACCTCTGCAAGTATCGGTCTTGTGCCCTCTATGATACACACGGTGCAATTTCCGGGAACGCCTATCGGACGACCCGAGAGAAGCATTTCGGAAGGGTTTGTGACCTCACGGAGTCCTTCGTCGGTCATTTCGAATACGCCTATCTCGTTGGTTGAGCCGTAACGGTTTTTAACGGCTCTGATTATTCTGTTTTGGTGTGACCTCTCCCCTTCAAAATGCAAAACCGCATCAACCATGTGTTCAACTACTTTAGGTCCTGCTATGTTGCCTTCCTTGTTGACGTGTCCGACGATTATCACCGATATACCGGTACTCTTCGCCTTATTGATAATTGCCATCGTGCATTCTTTGACTTGCGTTATGCTCGACGGAGTAGAATTAACTCTTTCATCGTACATAGTCTGAATGGAGTCGATTATAACAACGTCGGGAGATATATTGTCGATTTGAGGTAAAACGTCACTTATGTTCGTTTCCGTCAAAATAAACAGCTTGTCCGAGCTTACGCCAAGGCGTTTTGCTCTTACTTTGAGCTGATTTTTTGATTCCTCTCCCGATACGTATAAAATCTTGTGTTCTTTTGAAATATCACTGCATATCTGCAAAAGAAGAGTTGATTTACCGATGCCGGGCTCACCGCTTAAAAGCACAACCGAACCGCAAACGATACCGCCGCCCAAAACTCTGTCAAACTCGCCGCAGCCCGTGGAAATTCTGTAGTTATCGTTGTCTTCTATATCGGTTATAAGGCACGCAGTGTCACTAAGTGCACTTGAATACGTACGTGCCGCCTTTGAAGCGGAAATACTTATTTCCGGTTCAATCTTTTGCTCAAACATTGAATTCCAACTGCCGCAGGCAGTACACTTACCAAACCATTTTGTAGTTTCATTACCGCATTCGCTGCAAACGAACACGCTTTTTACACTATTTTTAGCCATATACTTCTCCGTGTAAGTTTTCAATAAATTCCGTTATGCTTTCGGCAATGACAGCCGCAAGCTTATTTTGATATTCCTCGTCGTTTAATAGTTTTGCTTCTTCGTAATTGCTTATAAATCCGCATTCTATCAAGACTGCAGGTACTTCAAGCTTATGCAAAACGTAAATATTTGTTCCGGCTTCTTTATTTTTTCTTGTATTGTCGGGTTGAAGTGAAAGTTTTATATTGTTTGATATAATATCTGCCAAAGCTTTGCTTTCGGGAGCGTTTGGAGAATAAAATATTTGCGTGCCTTTACATGACTCAAGAGGATATGTATTCATGTGAATGCTTACAAAAATAGGCGATTCGAATTCTTCCGTAAATTCAACCCTGCCTGCAAGGTCGCTTTGCTTTCTTGATAATGAGCCATTTTTAGAAACGAGAAGCTTATCTTCCGTGCGAGTCATCGCAGTTTTATTTCCGTGCATATTCAAATACGTACGTACTTTTTCCGTTAGCTCAAGGCAAAGGTTGCTTTCGTACTCGCCAACTACTCCGTTTGCTCCCGTGTCAACTCCACCGTGTCCCGCGTCTAAAACGATAACGAATTCTTTATCGTTATCCGAAAAAACTTTTACGATATTCGGCGTATTTTTAAAAAAGCCGAGTTTTATGCCCGATAAGAAAACGAATAAAAAGAAAGCAAGTAAAAGAATGCAAAAAAACAGTAGTTTTGCCGTGTAAGTTTTTAAATACTTTTCTTCTTTTATATATGCCAAATCTATCACCTCGCGAATAATAATATTCGCAAGGCTTAAAAACTATGCTCTATTTATCGAAATTGGGGTTATCGTCGTTAGGACCGGAATGTATCTCTTTTTTATCAAGCTTTAAATATTCCGATATCTTGATGCCCTTAAATCCGAATGAGTAGCCTATACCGCATGTTATTACCGTAGGGATAGTAAATACAAAATACCAAAGAGCAGAAAATGTCGAAAGAGTTGCGGCACTAGCTTCAGGCAGAGCGGTTTTAAGTCCGCCGCTTATGAAGTTTGCGTGCATAAACATATATCCAAGCAAGTTCATAAACGCCGTCGCAATACCGTTTATTCCGCCCACGGAAACAA
>JAZRTW010000023.1:0-7253 GCA_045652265.1 Eubacteriales bacterium
TACTTTCAAAATCAAAGCATTCGCCTCTTTTTATATACAAATATATTATATCTCTTTTTTTTGAAAAAATAAAGAGGTATTTTAATATTTTTATACGAATCATTATTTTGCACAAAAAAGATTTTAAAAATTTGGCAATAAGTGATATAAAAAACAAAACGGGACGGCGGAAAATTTTCAAAATTTTGCTTATAAGTCCGTAGGCAAAGCGCAAGAGCTTCTCAAAAACGGAAATTATAACGTTTGAAAACGTTTTTCTCCAAACGAAAAAGCCAAGTAAGCTTCCCGCAAAGGAGAATAATCGCGCGACACCGAGGTTTGCGGAAAATATAAAGACGAAGTATACGAAACCTGAAAAAAGGCAAAAGACGATATCCTCGATAAAGACGAGCCAGGCGGGAGTTTTCGGGTATAGTCTGCGAAGCAGTACGAAAAGATCGTATAAAACGGAAAGCGCGACGCCAACGATAAAAGAATATAGCAAAAATATAAGTTGTTCTCGGGGCTCGGCTCTGTGCATCTACTTAAATATCCTCGTAAAAAATCCCTTGCCGCTGTCGTTTTGCGGCTGTTTATACTCTAAACTGATTATCTCGCCGCTTGCGCTTATCTTGCCGCCCGAAACAGAAAGATCGTTTACCGCAAGCTCTCTTCCCTCTATCGTAAGTCTTCCCTCCGTAGTATCGAGTACCAGGCTTTCGCTGTCAAACCCGACGACGTTTGTGACGCCGCTTATTTCTATTGATTTTTTAGCTTTGATATTAACGCTGTGTTCAGTCATAATACGCACCTCCGAGAAATTGTATGTTAAAAACGAAAAAAATATGAAAAAATGTGATTTTTTGTATTGCATAAAGGGAAAAAATGTGATATAATCTCTCGGTAAATGTGCTTTGATACGGCACAGAATACACACGCATGCTTCAAATTTGCCTTTCCGGTCGTTTCCGATGGCGGAAACGTGAAAGCAAAAAAGGGAGGTGCGGAGGAATAAAACCAAAGGAGGACATAAAAAATGTCAAACGTAGTATCAATGAAGCAATTTCTCGAAGCAGGTGTTCACTTCGGACACCAAACAAGAAGATGGAACCCCAAGATGGCAGAGTATATCTTTGCCGAGAGAAGCGGTATCCACATCATCGACCTCCAGAAGACCGTAAAGAAGACCGAAGAAGCTTATATGTTTGTTCGTGACGTAGTTCTTCAGGGCGGCAACGTAATGTTCGTAGGAACAAAGAAGCAGGCTCACGACACTATCAAGGAAGAAGCTGAAAGATGCGGTATGTTCTATGTTACCAACCGTTGGCCCGGCGGTATGCTTACCAACTTCAAGACCATCAAGAAGAGCCTCACAAGACTTAACAAGCTCTACGAGATGAGAGACGACGGAACCTTCGACCTTCTCACGAAGAAGGAAGTAAGCGCTCTTTCCAAGGAGATCGCTGACCTCGAAAAGAACCTCGGCGGTATCAAGACCATGACCGAGCTCCCCGCTGTACTCTTCATCGTTGACACTCACAAAGAGCACAACGCAGTTTTGGAAGCACGCAAGCTCGGTATCCCCGTAGTTGCAGTAGTTGACACAAACTGCGATCCCGACGATGCAGATTACGTTATCCCCGGTAACGATGACGCTATCCGCGCTATCAAGCTCATCGCTTCCATCATTGCAAACGCAGTATTGGAAGGCAAGCAGGGCGAACAGCTCGAAGTTTCCGACGAGGAAGCAGTTGAAGCTGAAGAAGTAAACGAATAATCAAGATAAGGAGATATTAAGATGGCTGAAATTACCGCTCAAGCAGTCAAGACTCTTCGTGAGAAAACGGGCTGCGGAATGATGGAGTGCAAGAAAGCACTCGTTGAAACAAACGGCGACTTTGATGAGGCTGTAAAGGTTCTTCGTGAGAAGGGTCTCGCAGTAGCTGCTAAAAAGGCAGACAGAATCGCTGCAGAAGGTATTGTTGACGTTGCTAAATGCGAAGCTTGCGGAAAGACCGCAATGATCGAAGTAAACGCAGAGACGGACTTCGTTGCAAAGAATGCAGAATTCCAGGCTTTCGTTAAGGGTTGCCTTAACACTATCCTCAAAAATTCTCCCAAGAACGTTGAAGAGCTCCTCCAGATGAACTACGAAGATACGGAGTTCACCGTTGAAGCTACACTTAAAGAGAAGATCCTCACCATCGGTGAGAATATGAGCATTCGCCGCTTCGTTCTCGTTGAAGGTACAACGGGCGTATACATTCACGGCAAGGGCTCTATCGGTGTCGTAACTCTCGGTAAGGCTGACGCAGACGTAGCTGCAAAGCCCGAATACGCAGAGATGCTCCGTAACGTTGCTATGCACGTTGCAGGCACGGACGTTCCTCCATCTTACCTCGCAAAAGAGGACGTTCCCGCAGAAGCTATCAACGCAGAGAAGGAAATCCTTATTGCTCAAATAAAGAACGATCCCGCAAACGCAAAGAAGCCCGACCAGATCATCGAAAAGATGGTAACCGGACGTCTTGGCAAGTACTATTCCGCAAACTGCCTCTTGGAGCAGGAATACGTTAAGGATGACTCCATGAGCGTTGGCAAGTACATTGCAAGCGTTGCAAAAGAGATCGGCAACTGCGAAGTTGTTGCTTTCTACCGCTTTGAAAAGGGCGAAGGCATTCAGAAGCGCGAAGAAGATTTCGCAGCTGAAATTGCAAAGCTCGCAGGCGGAAACAACTAATCGTTAAATTTAACACCGCACGTCAATCGGCGTGCGGTGTTTTTTTGAATTAAATCGGCAAAGATTTACCGATGATTTTTATTTTTTTTCGTATTAAGCATTGACAAATGCGATAATGTGTGATAATATATCAAGGTACGAAATGATCCACTAGCTCAGTTGGCAGAGCACTTGACTTTTAATCAAGGGGTCCGGAGTTCGAATCTCCGGTGGATCACCAAAAAAGCGACTTGCATCTGCAGGTCGCTTTTTTCGCGCTTCATTAAGTTAAACGGCGGCGAGAGCAAGCCCTCGCCCTACGCTCTGCTGTCTTCGTGGCAACATAAAAAATCGGCAACTTGCGTTGCCGATTTTTTTATATTATAATCTTTCGTCTTTTTCGATATCGAGGAAGTATTTATATGAGTCGACCTTAAGCTGACCGCAAGCCGCTTCGTCGCAAGCGATTATAGCGTTATTATGAAGCTGGAGCGCGCTTGCCGTCCACATCTGCGATACTCCGCCCTCTACGGTCTTTGCAAGTGCCGTAGCTTTGTTGTGGCCGTTTATAAGTATAAGCACCTCTCTTGAATCCGTTACCGTGCCTACGCCTACGGAAAGAGCGTGTGTAGGGACCTTTTCGGGATCGTTGCCGAAGAAGCGGGAATTTACTATTCTCGTATCGGTGGTGAGTGCGCGGATACCCGTACGGGAGCTTAAAGATGTGAAAGGCTCGTTGAACGCTATATGTCCGTCTACGCCTATACCACCCATAAAGAGATCAATTCCGCCGTATGACGCTATCTTTTCCTCATATCTTGCGCATTCGCCCTCGGGGTCAGTAGTCATTCCGTCCAAAATGTTGACGTTTTTTTCGGGAATATCAATATGGTCAAAGAAATTTGACCACATAAAATACCAATAGCTTTGGTCATGCTCCTTGGGAAGTCCGAGATATTCGTCCATATTAAACGTAACTACGTTTTTAAACGAAAGCACGCCTTTTTTGTTCATTTCAATAAGATTTCTGTAAACGCCCAAAGGGGACGAACCCGTGGGAAGTCCGAGAATGAAGGGACTGTCAGTCGTTTCCGCTTTCTTCTTTATAGCTGAAGCGATATACTCTGCCGCCCATTTACACATTTTCTCGTAATTTTCTTGAATTACTACTCTCATACCGTTGCCTTTCTTGTATTATTTTTTTGCGGCTATCGTGCCGTTATTTTTATATATGCTGTCTTGAGGTATAACGCCTCTTGTACAACTCGTGGGGTAAACCATGGAATTTCTGCCGATTATCGTACCTGGGTTAAGTACGCTGTTACAGCCTACCTCAACAAAATCACCGAGCATCGCTCCGACCTTTTTGCGTCCCGTTTCGATGTCTTCGCCGTTTACTCTGTCGTGTATAACTACAAGCGCCTTATCGCTTCTCACGTTGGACGTTACACTTCCTGCACCCATATGGCTCTTATATCCCAAAATGCTATCGCCAACGTAATTGAAGTGAGGTACTTGAACGCCGTCGAATATTATCGCGTTCTTCACTTCAACCGAGTTACCTATGACACAGCCCTCTCCGATAAGTGCACTGCCCCTTATAAACGCACAATGTCTTACCTCTGTTTCGGCTCCGATTATGCAAGGTGCGCTTATGCTTGCCGTGGAAGCCACCTTTGCACTTTTGTGTATCCATACGCTTTCGGATACTTCGTTAAAATCGTCGCCGAGGGTAGCACCGAGCTTTATGATAAGCTCCTTTATTCCGGCGAGGGCGTCCCAAGGATATTCAAAGCCCTTTAAATATTCGCCTGCCAAGGAATGAGAAAAATCAAATAAATCTGCCGTCTTTACCATATTAGCAAAATCCTTCCTTACGCATAGCTTGGATTATGTGCTCGACAGCCGCAACACACTTCTTTTCATCGCTTGCTTCAGCCATAACTCTTATGAGCATTTCCGTACCGCTCTTGCGAAGAAGAACTCTGCCGTCACCTGCAAGAATATCAACCGCTTCTTTTTCCGATCTCTTCACAGCTTCGTTATTCATAACCGCATCTTTATCCGTAACTTTTACGTTTTTGAGTATCTGCGGATAGAAAGTAAGCGGAGCGGCAAGCTTTGCGAGAGTCGACTTTTGGTCAAGAACTGCCTGCATAAGCTTTATCGCCGTCAAAACGCCGTCGCCCGTCGTTGCGTACTTGCTGAAAATTATATGTCCGCTCTCCTCGCCGCCGATAAGGTGGCCGTTTTGTTTCATACATTCGTAAACAAATCTGTCGCCTACCGTGGTCTGTACGTGGTCGATGCCCTCTTTTTCGAGAGCCTTACCTAGTCCGAAGTTACTCATTACGGTTGAAACGACCGTGTTAGTAGAAAGCATACCGCGCTTTTTCATATAAGTGCCGTAAATATACAAAATAGCATCGCCGTTTACAAGATTTCCGTTTTCATCAACAGCAAGGCATCTGTCAGCGTCTCCATCAAAAGCAAATCCAATGTCGAGTCCGTTTTCACGAACGAAGCTTTGGAGCTTTTCTATATGAGTTGAGCCGCAACCGTTATTGATGTTTGTGCCCGTAGGAGCGTTATTTATAACGTAAGTGTCCGCTCCGAGTGCGTCGAATACGGATTTCGCTATCATCCACGTACTTCCGTTGGCACAATCAAGTCCAACCTTCACACCCTTGTAGCTGTGAGTTGCGAGAGATATGAGATAGCCTATATATCTGTTTCTGCCGGAAGCGTAGTCGATGCTTCGTCCGATATTATCGCCCGTTGCAAAAGGAGCTTCGGGTATTATACCGTCGATATAACGCTCGACCTCGTCGGTGACGTCGTCGTTCATCTTTTCGCCGCTTCCGCTTATGAGTTTGATGCCGTTATCAACGTAGGGATTATGGCTTGCGGAGATCATAATGCCGCAGTCGAAACCGTCCACTCTCGTTATGTAGGCAACCGAAGGTGTCGTCGTGACGTGCAAAAGATACGCGTCCGCGCCCGATGCGGTAAGACCCGCTACGAGTGCGCTCTCAAACATATAACTCGAAAGGCGCGTGTCCTTTCCTATTACTACCTTTGCCTTACGGTCTTTGCCGTAGTAATATCCGATATAGCGTCCGATTTTGAATGCGTGATCCACGGTGAGTTTTACGTTAGCTTCTCCCCTGAAGCCGTCCGTTCCGAAATATTTTCCCATATTATCCTCCCTATAAAATGATACACACAAATAATATGCACGTACTTAAAAAAAGTTAAGTATTCACTTATATTATCTACCTTATTATGAATTTTGTCAATATTTTTTGAAATATTTTTTATCGCGCCACACAAAAAGCAGAGGCTTTTATCCTCTGCTTTTTACGTAAACTATGTGTTTTGGGCGACGTCACAAGAGCACTCATAAACGGGTGCATCGTTTATAATTTCTCCGATTTTGTCCGCGCGTATCTTTCCCGAAAGCGCGTTTTTTACGGAGATTATCTCGCCCTTTATATCGGCGATGACATCGGAATATTCAAAGCTTCTGTCGGCTTCCTCCATAGTGCAGTTTATAAGCTTAAGCCCCTTACAGTAGCAAAGCGGCTGTGTGCTTATTATCTTGCAGTTTTCAAAAGTGACGTTTTCGCAGTACCAGCCAAGATATTCGCCCTTTATAACTGAATTTTTTACGGTGACGTTCTTTGCGTGCCAAAATGCGTCCTTCGTATCGAAGCACGAATCTTCTATCGTGACGTTTTCCGTATACTGAAACGAATATTTACCCTTCATTTCGACGTTTGTAAGAGTAAGCCCCTTCGTACCGAAAAACATATATTCGCCCGAAAGCTTGCATTTATAAAAACTTATATCTTTGCAATTCCAGCAAAATTCTTCGGATTCTGCGCTTGTGTTTTCAAACGACACGTTTTCACATTCACGAAGCGCCTTCGGAGAGAAAAGTGTGCAATTTTTTATGCTTCCCTCCTTGCAATACCAAATAGGTGCGCGGCAGGTAAGCGCCATTTCGGATAACCGTATGTCGAATTTTTTCGTGTGCCAAAGCGGATAACGCAGCTTAAAGATGCATTCGCTTATACGTACGTTTTCTGTCTCCTTGAAGGCGGATTCGCCGTCTTCTTCTCCTTCAAAATTGCATTTTTCGACCGTAAGATCCTTTAAGCCGTAAAAGGCTCTTTCTTCATCAAAGCTTTTTCCGATAATAACCATTATACTTCCTCGACTTTCTATTTACGATTTTAAAACTTTTCCGCATGTATGTCAAGTGCGGCAGAAGGTCTTGGAAAAATATTTTCAAAAAAATGTAATTTCGTATTGATTATTTTCATTTACTGTGATATCATTTAATAGATAATAAAATTACGGAGCGTGAAAATATGGCACTTAATAAACATTTCTTCACATCGGAGTCCGTTACCGAAGGACACCCCGACAAAATTTGCGACCAGATATCCGACGCGGTACTTGATGCTATTTTGGCAAAGGATAAGTACGCAAGAGTTGCTTGCGAAACCTGCACCACGACAGGTATCGTTATGGTTATGGGCGAGATCAC
>JAZRTW010000024.1:0-2221 GCA_045652265.1 Eubacteriales bacterium
CTCTGCTCAAGAAGTCTTGTAACCTCGTCCTTGACGGCAGGGTTTCTGAAGAATGCGGTTATAAACTTACCGCTTCCGTCGGGTTCATCACCGCCCGAAAATCCGCCGGGAACGAAGATGATCTGCGAGCGTGCAACTTCATTTGCGAAATCCTCAATGCTTCTTGCGATGCCGTCAGACGTTAAGTTATTGATAACGAATATCTTCGCCTTTGCACCTGCTTCTTCGACTGCCTTTGCGCTGTCATACTCGCAGTTCGTGCCGGGGAATACGGGAATAAGCACCTCGGGACGAGCAACCTTTATAGAAGCAGAGCGATTTTCTTTTGCTTCGAAGCTATAGTTCGTTACAGTCTTTGCTTCCGTCTTTGCATTCATCGGATATACTTTTTCAAGCTTATCCTCATAAAGCTTTTCAAGGGAGCAAAGGCAAAGCTTTTCACCGCCGTAGCTTATTTCTTTTTCTGCAGTAACTTCACCTACGAGCTCTTCGGAAAGTTCTTCTGTCGCCTCAACGATGAAGGAGCCGTAGCCGTAAGCAAAGATATCGTTTACGGGCATCTTGCCGTCAAACTTGAATCCGTAGCCGTTACCTATGCACATCTTGAGCACGGCTTCAGCGATGCCTCCCATACCGAGAGTGTATGCAGATACTGCCTTGCCCGAGCAAAGAAGCGCATTTACCTTATCAAATACCTCAAGAAGCGAAGCCGTTTCGGGAAGTCCGTTTTCGTCGTATTTGGGGGCGATGCGGTAAACCTTATTTCCCGCGTTCTTAAATTCGGGGGATTTGATGTTAGCTATCTTATCCGTCGTTACGGCGAAGGAAACGAGCGTGGGAGGAACATCGAGTTTTTCGAAGCTTCCGCTCATCGAGTCCTTACCGCCGATAGCGGCGATTTTAAGCTCCATCTGTGCCTTAAATGCACCTAAAAGTGCCGCGAGAGGCTTACCCCAACGTGCAGGATCTTTACCGGGGCGCTCAAAATACTCTTGGAACGTAAGGTATACGTCCTCGAACTTTGCACCGGTCGCTACGAGCTTTGCCACGGATTCCACAACTGCAAGATATGCGCTGTGATAGGGGCTCTTCTCTGCGATGAAGGGATTATATCCCCAAGCCATAAGCGAACAGTCGTCCGTGTCGCCGCTTTCAAGGGATATCTTATGTACCATTGCCTGTATAGGCGTCTTCTGATGCTTTCCGCCGAAAGGCATAAGCACTGTACCTGCGCCGATAGTAGAGTCGAATCTCTCGGAAAGTCCGCGCCTTGAGCAGATGTTGAGGTCGCTTGCAAGCTTTTCGTACTCGTCTTTGAAGTTTGCCACTTCTGCTTTATCGTAACTCTCGTATTTTGCGGGAGCGATATCTATATGCTTCTCTGCACCGTTTGAATTAAGAAATTCTCTTGAAAGGTCAACTATCGTGTTACCGTTCCAAGTCATCGTAAGGCGAGGCTCTGCCTTAACCTTTGCGACAACCGTTGCTTCGAGGTTTTCGCCGAGTGCAAGCTCTTTGAATCTTTCTACGTCCTCGGGCGCAACTACTACCGCCATTCTCTCTTGAGATTCGGAAATGGCAAGCTCCGTTCCGTCAAGGCCCTCGTACTTTTTGGGAACTGCGTTAAGGTCTATGGAAAGTCCGTCGGCAAGCTCGCCTATCGCTACGGAAACACCGCCCGCACCGAAGTCGTTGCAACGCTTAATCATACGGCTTGCTTCTTTATTTCTGAAAAGTCTTTGAAGCTTTCTTTCCTCGGGTGCGTTACCCTTCTGTACCTCTGCACCGCAAGTTTCAAGCGAATCCATCGTATGAGATTTCGAAGAGCCTGTTGCGCCGCCGCAACCGTCTCTTCCCGTTCTGCCGCCGAGAAGTATTACCACGTCATCTGCCGCGGGACATTCTCTTCTTACGTTTTCTGCGGGAGCTGCGGCGATGACCGCACCTATCTCCATACGCTTTGCGGCGTATCCGTCGTGATAAAGCTCATCGACGATACCCGTGGCAAGTCCTATCTGGTTACCGTATGAAGAATAGCCTGCCGCCGCCGTCGTAACGAGCTTTCTTTGGGGAAGCTTACCCTTCAAGGTCTCGGAAATGGGACGAGTGGGGTCAGCACCGCCCGTAACGCGCATTGCGCCGTAAACGTAGCTCCTTCCCGAAAGGGGATCTCTTATAGCGCCGCCGATACAGGTAGCCGCGCCGCCGAAGGGCTCGATCT
>JAZRTW010000025.1:0-8053 GCA_045652265.1 Eubacteriales bacterium
CGGTAAGGCGGCGTGCGTGCTCGGTGCAGGCAGACAAACGAGCGCAGACGTAATAGATATACACGCAGGGCTGCGGCTTTACAAAAAGACGGGTGAGCGCATAAGCGCGGGCGAAACGCTCGCGGTGCTTTACGCAAACGATGAAGAAAAGCTTGAAAAAGGTGCGGAGCTTTTGAAAGAAGCTTACGTTATAAAAGATAAGCCGAAAAAAGAAGAAGCGCTGATATATGCGATCTCAAAATAAAACGCAACATCTCACAATACAGCAAAAAGCGTTGTGCCGGTTCGGCACAACGCTTTTCCTATTTTATCGACTATTTCAATTCCAAGTTTGAGTAATAGTAGTTCATCTTTCCTCCGATGAGCTCCTCGTAGCTTTCACATAAGAGTAAGTCGTCCTCGGAGTAGTAATAGTAATTGCCGCTTTCATCGATTACCGTATTTCCTCTGTTGTCGATGACTACCTCGTGAACGGAGATAACTTTTTCACCGCTTATCATAAGCTGATTTGCGGAGAAAACGGGCATACCGCCCACGAAATATTGCTTTATCGCCTCTACCCTTTCCGTAAGTTCCTCGGAAAGCCCGAGCTGTGCAAGGCTTTCGTCCATCGAACCGTGCTGTGCGCCGAGCGAAACGTTACCACCCTCGAAAGTGCCTTCGCATACCGACGCTATGCACTTATCGAAAAATTCACTGTAATCCGCGCGTAAAAACGCGCCCTCTTTGTCCGACTCAAAGCCGTAAAGCGCAAGTTTCGTGTCTTGCGTATACTTGAAGCCGTGCGGCACAAACACCGCCTCACAGCCGTTTTGCGTAAGAGTCTGCATTCTCTCGGACACTATGATCTTTATATTGGAATTAACAATTCTTACACCCGCAGCGAACGCGTTGAAGTCGGGGCAGCGCTCAAAGCTGTCGGTTATGATACCTATGCTCTCGGTGCCGTGGCTTTCCGCCGCGATAACGCCCAAAAGATAGGAATATTCAAGGAAGTCGTCCTCAAAGCTTAAAAGCCTTTCCGATGTGCTCACGGTGTTACCGTGGGATATAAAATACACGTCGCGCTTATCGGTGGGAAGCGTATTTATAAATTTCTCGGGGAGTCCGCCGTCGAGAAAGAATACGTTAAATCCCTTCGCAAAAAGCTCCGTAAATATCCCGTCGAAGCCTTCCTTTTTGCTGATATCAAGCTCCGCAAAGCTCGCGCCGAGTATATGCTCTTTTTCGCAAAGCTCGTCAAGGTCGCGCCTAAGGCTCGTATCTTCAGCGTGGATATATGCTATCTTGATATCCGCAAGCGGTATACCCGAAAGCTCGGTGAAATCGAAATCCTCGCTATTCTCTTTAACAGCCGTCCTGCAAGATGCAAGGAAAAAGCACATAAAAAGCGCTAAAATGGCCGCCGTCAGTCTTTTCGTCATATCTTACCTTCTTACTTCAAAAAACCGTTTATAATCTGTTCTTCGGCTTCCTTCTCGGAAAGTCCGAGTGTCATAAGCTTTATAAGCTGTTCGCCCGCTATCTTTCCGATAGCCGCCTCGTGAATCATCTCTGCTTCAAGCGTATTCGCGGTTATCTCGGGGATAGCGCTGACTTTGCCGTTATCAAGAATTATCGCGTCACATTCGGAGTGCGCGTTACATCTTGCGTTGCCGTTCATTTTTGCAAGGAATACCTGCTTTGAGTTTCCTGCTGCAACGGAACGCGATACGATGTGCGCGGAAGAGTCGTCGCCGTTGAGGTCGACGGTGAAATCCGTTTCGGCAAATTGATTTTCGTGCGTATAGAGCTTCTCCGTAACGACTATTTTTCCGCCTTCTTTTACGGTTGCGACCGTTTTTCTGTCGGTGGAGTCTACGCCCTTTATCTGCGTGGTCTCCATCTCGAAAAATCCGCCTTCGTCGACGTTTATAACGGTGGTGGGGTTCATCACCTTTTTGCCTTCGCCTTCGCCCTCTCCGTAGTGCTTTTCCACGTATTTGACGTGGGCGTTTTTGCCTATATAAAAGCTGTGGATACCGTCGTGCTTCGAGCTTTCGCAACCGCTGTTATGGATTCCACAGCCCGCGACAATGAGAATATCCGCGCCCTCTCCGATATGGAAATCGTTATATACGAGCTCTTGGTGTCCGCTTTTTGACAGGATAACGGGAATGTGTACGCTCTCGTTCTTCGTGCCCGGCGCAACGTATATGTCGATGCCGCTTTTGTCCTCTTTCGATACGATGTTGATGTTTGCCGTGGTATTACGCATCTCGGAAGCGCCGTTAAGTCTTATGTTATACGCGCCTGCGGGAACTTCGTGTAAATCAGCTATCTCTGCAAGTATGTTTTTTTCAAGCTTATCCATAATTTACACCTCCCCTTCAAATCTTGTCGGAAAGCACTTTACATACGCCTTCCTTACAAAAGAGCCCGTCGAATATCTCATCTCTCGTGCCGTCCTTTTCGACCTTGCCGCCCGAAAGGAGAACTATTCTGTCCGCTACGTTAAGTATTCTCTCTTGGTGAGAGATTATGACTATCGTGCCGTTTATTTCGTCGTGAAGCTTCTCAAAAACTTTGATAAGGCTGTTGAAGCTCCATATATCTATTCCCGCCTCGGGCTCGTCAAAGAGCGAAAGCTTCGTGCTTCTGGCAAGAAGCGTCGCTATCTCAATGCGCTTGAGCTCACCGCCCGAAAGACTCGCGTTTACCTCTCTGTCGATATAGTCGCGCGCGCAAAGTCCGACCTCGGAAAGATACTTGCAAGCGTCGGATATGCTTATCTCCTTGCCAGCGGCAAAGTTAATAAGATCCTTTACCTTGATGCCCTTAAATCTTACGGGCTGTTGGAACGCGAAGCTTACGCCACGGCGTGCTCTGTCCGTAACGGACATATCCGTTATATCCTCGCCGTCAAGGAAGATTTTTCCCGAATCGGGCTTTATTATGCCCATAATTATCTTCGCGATAGTAGATTTGCCGCTTCCGTTTGGGCCCGTTATAACGGTAAAGCCCTCGGAAAGCTTAAGCGACACGTTATCAAGTATTTTTTTGACGTTTCCGTCTTCATCAACTACACTGTAGCATATATTTTTAAGTTCAAGCATATCGGTTATCCTCTTTTTTGCTTTTGTATTATTGTATTATACCATAGCGTAAGTCACTTTTCAAGGTGTGAAAAAAGATTTTGTGTAAATTTGCACGCCCTCTCTGTCTTGCATACGCCAGACAGCTCCCCGAGGGGAGAGCCTTGATTTTTTGGTATGTATATGGTAAAATCTATATGTAATCGTTTTTAGTTTTTGAGAGGTAATACTATGTATCAGGACAGCATTGCAAAGGACGCGCAAGTCTATCTTGCAAAAAGCTTTCTCTTACACGCGCCCTCGCTTCTCGTCATGCAGCTTATACTGACTGCACTCGGCTGGGACAGCGTTTCAAACACGGTAAAATACTGCGTGATATTCCTCGTAACCGTAGCGCTTCCCATCTTCGTTTTATCGCAATTTTTCTACAAGTCCGCGCACAAGCATTTTTCCCCGACTCCCGACAGAAAGCTGTGGTTTTTCCACTTTCTTGCAATAGTTCTCCCGACCGAGATAGTTCGGCTTGCAATCAGCACCTTTTGGCGTTACGGTATGTACCTTGCCGCTCCCGCAAATTTAATTTTCACGAAGCTCTATTACGTTCCGTCGGGGCGCAAGGAGCTTATTGAAAATATGATGGCAAGTCCTGAGGCTAAAGATTACCTTGTCTACGTCGGCTGCCACTTGCTGTATCTTCTGCCGTATCTTGCAATATACGTGTGCGTGTACGGGGCTGTGTGGAAAAAGTTATATAAACGCCACGATGAATTTATGAAAAGCCACGAAGAATAGTCTTCTCGCCTCCCTTAATCCAAGGGAGGCATTTTTCTGCAGCTCAATAACCCAATTTTGCCGCAAATTGCCGCGCTTTTTAATTGACTTTAGGTCATATTTGTTGTATAATGGAGATTTGTAAAGAAAGGATCTGAAATTATGTTTAAACGAATCTTCAAAAGTGTTCGGGAATACAAGCTTCCGACGATCCTTACGCTCATTTTTATCGTGGGCGAAGCTATCATCGAAGCGATAATTCCATTTATCACGGCAAATCTCGTCAACGAAATTGAAGCGGGCGTCGATATGAACTACATACTAAAAACGGGTATCGTTTTGGTAGTTCTCGCAATACTTTCGCTTGCTTGCGGCGGTATCGCGGGCTTTACTTGCGCGAAGGCTTCATCGGGCTTTTCGAAAAATCTCCGCCACGACATTTTTTCAAAGATACAGACCTATACCTTTGAAAACATAGACAAGTTTTCTTCAGCTTCTCTTGTGACGCGTATCACGACCGACGTCGTAAACGCGCAGATGTCGTATATGATGCTTATCCGCATAGCGATAAGAAGCCCGCTTATGCTTATATTCTCGATAATTATGGCTTACATTATGGGCGGTGCGCTTGCGACGACCTTCGTTATCGTTATCCCCGTGCTTGTTTTCGGACTTCTTATGGTAAGCCGTAAGGCGATGCCCGCGTTCAGAAGGGTATTTAAGAAATACGACAAGCTCAACGAGTCCATTGAGGAAAACGTCAGAGGTATGCGCGTTGTAAAGGGCTTTTCCCGCGAGGAATACGAGAAGGAAAAGTTTGCAAAAGCATCAGAGGATATACGTATCGACTTTACGAAAGCCGAGCGCCTCGTTGCACTTAACTCGCCCTTAATGCAGTTTTGCATCTACTTCAATATGGCATTCGTGCTTATAGTCGGCTCGAAAATGTCCGTCGGCGGCGCTATCGGCATAGGCGAAATTTCAGCTATGCTCACCTACGGCGTGCAGATACTTATGTCGCTTATGATGCTCGGAATGATATACGTTATGCTCACGATGTCCGTAGAGTCCTTTAAGCGTATAAACGAGCTTTTAACGGAAGAGCCCGCGCTTACTAATCCCGAAAACCCCGTTTATGAAATAAATAGCGGTGCTATCTCCTTTGAAAACGTAAGTTTCAAGTATTCGAAGGAAGCCGAAATATACGCGCTTGAGAACATAAACCTCGACATTAAATCGGGTATGACCGTCGGTATTTTGGGCGGTACGGGCTCAAGCAAAACGACTCTCGTACAGCTTATCCCCCGTCTTTATGATACTACCGTCGGTAAAGTCAAGCTTGACGGCAGAGACGTAAAGGAATACGATCTTGAAACTCTGCGAAACAGCGTATCTATGGTGCTTCAGAAAAATCTCTTATTCTCCGGCACCATAAGCGAAAACTTGCGTTGGGGCAACAAGGACGCAACAGATGAAGAGATAAAGGAAGCGTGCAGGCTCGCACAAGCCGCCGAATTTATCGAAAGCTTCCCCGACGGCTATGAAACGAAGATAGAGCAAGGCGGAACGAACGTTTCGGGCGGTCAAAAGCAGCGCCTTTGTATCGCGAGAGCACTTTTAAAGAAGCCGAAGGTGCTTATTTTGGACGACTCCACGAGCGCCGTCGATATGAAGACGGATGCGCTCATACGCGCTGGCTTTAAGGAATATATCCCCGAAACGACGAAGATCATTATTGCTCAAAGAGTCGCATCGGTTGAAGATGCGGATATGATAATCGTTCTCGACGGCGGTAAGATATCCGCCGTAGGCACTCACAAGGAACTTCTTGAAAACAGCCATATCTACAAAGAAATATACGATCAGCAAACGAAGGGAGGCGACGAAGAATGAAGAAAAAGCTTATCCCCAGAATACTCAAAATGCTTTTTAAGTTCTATCCCGTGCTCGCTCCCGTAACGGCGGTCTGCATCGTATTTTCGGCTTTGGTATCCGCGATTCCCGCACTCTTTGTGCAAAGCGTTATCGAAGTTATCGAAAAATGGTCCGAAAGCGGTGACGTCGCCGCCGCAAGCGCCGAGGTTCTTCCCAAGGTGCTCATACTCATATGCCTTTACGTACTCTCCATTGCCGCCATTACCACGTATCAACAGCTTATGGCGTATATGACGCAAGGATTTCTTGCAAAGATGCGCTGTGCGATGTACAGTGGAATGCAAAATCTTCCCATAAGGTTCTTCGACACGAAAAAGCACGGCGATATAATGAGCTACTACACAAACGACATAGACACGCTCCGTCAGCTCGTATCACAGTCCTTCCCCGCACTGCTTAATTCGATATCCATAGTGCTTTGCGTATTCGTGATTATGCTTAAGTTCAGCTTATGGCTTACTCTTGCGGTAGTAGTCGGCGTATTTCTTATGATATTCGTATCGAAGAAATTCGGCGGCGGAAGCGCGAAATTCTTCGTACGTCAGCAAAAATCTATAGGACAGTTTGAAGGCTACGTGCAAGAAACGATAAACGGTCAAAAGGTAGTCAAGGTATTCTCTCACGAGAAGGACTGCATAAACGACTTCGATGAAATAAACGAAAGACTCTTCGAAGAAAGCTACAAGGCTCACGCATACGCAAATATACTCGGTCCCGTCATAATGAACATAGGTAACATACTCTACGTTCTCATCGTCACCCTCGGCGGCATCCTTATCGCAACAGGCGTACCGAACATTTGCCTTACGGGTATAAATACCGTGACGGTAAGCGTTCTCGTGCCCTTCCTTAATATGACAAAGCAGTTCACGGGTAACATAAACCAAGTGTCACAGCAGGTAAACTCTATCGTAATGGCTATGGCGGGAGCGCAAAGAATATTTGACCTTATGGACAGGGAGCCCGAAACTGATGATGGGTACGTTACCCTCGTCAACGCAAAAACGGACGAAAACGGCAATATCGTCCCCTCGGAAAAAAGGACGGGTATGTGGGCTTGGAAGCATCCTCACGGCGACGGCAGTATCACATATACTGCCTTAAAGGGCGACGTTCAGCTTTTAAACGTCGACTTCTCCTACGAGGAAGGCAAGCAAGTTCTTCACGACGTAAGCGTTTATGCAAATCCCGGACAGAAGGTCGCATTCGTTGGCGCTACGGGCGCGGGAAAAACTACGATAACGAATCTCATAAACCGTTTCTACGATATTGAAGACGGCAAGATACGTTATGACGGAATAAACATCAATAAGATAAAGAAATCCGACCTTCGCCGCTCCCTCGGCATCGTTTTGCAGGAAACAAATCTCTTTACGGGAACGGTTATGGACAATATCCGCTACGGAAAGCTCGATGCAAGCGATAACGAATGTATCGACGCGGCAAAGCTCGTCGGTGCGGACGACTTTATAAAAAGACTTCCCAAAGGCTACGAGACGGTGCTTGAAAACAACGGCGCAAACCTCTCGCAAGGTCAGCGTCAGCTTATCGCTATCGCAAGAGCCGCCGTTGCCGATCCTCCCGTTATGATAATGGACGAGGCAACAAGCTCCATAGATACGAGAACGGAAGCGATAGTGCAACGAGGTATGGATAAGCTTATGGAAGGCAGAACCGTCTTCGTTATCGCGCACAGACTCTCAACCGTCAGAAACTCCGACGTTATTATGGTGCTCGACCACGGACGCATAATCGAAAAGGGCAACCACGAAAAGCTCATTGCAGAAAAAGGCACGTACTACAGACTCTATACCGGCGCATTCGAGCTTGAATAAAAAATTATGGCAGAGAACGACTTTCGTTCTCTGCCATTTTTGTTAAGCTTTAAATTCAAACGTAAAGCGTGCTCCGCCGCCGTCTATATTCTCCGCCTTCAGCGTTGCCTTATGCGCGTCGCTTATACCCTTTGCAATAGAAAGCCCTATGCCGTGCTTTCCTTTTTTGCCTTTATAAAAGCGGTCGAATACGTGTTCTATATCGCTTTCGTCAATACCCGCTCCGTCGTCGCTTACGCTTACCTTGACAAGTCCTTCTTCCTCGGTAAGCTCGACGTTGACGCACTTTTCTGCATAACGCAAACCGTTTGATATAACGTTAATAAACGCTCGAAGCAAAGCGTCCGCGTCGCCGTTTATAAACACGTCGCGTTCGGGAAGCGTTAAGGTCATCTGCTTTCTGTCGAGGGCGGTAAGCCCCTCAAGCTTTTCTTTTGC
>JAZRTW010000026.1:0-1846 GCA_045652265.1 Eubacteriales bacterium
AAATTATGATTTCTGCCGTTGTGGCATTCGGCAGAAATAAAAAAGTGGCGTGCCTTGAGGGACTCGAACCCCCGACCTACTGCTTAGAAGGCAGTTGCTCTATCCAGCTGAGCTAAAAGTGCAAAAAAATGGAGCGGGTGATGGGAATCGAACCCACGTTATCAGCTTGGAAGGCTGGAGTTCTACCATTGAACCACACCCGCATATACGCACACCTTAAGAATGCTTAAATATATTATCACACCTTACGGCAATTGTCAATACAATTTTGCAATTTTTTTAAAAAATATGTTGACAAACGCCTTAAAGTGTGCTAGCATATATTCAGCGCTTTACTTTAGTAAAGTATTAAAAGGAGGAAATAAAAATGAAAAGAATTATCGCACTTGCATTAGTTGCTATTATGATGGTTGCACTTCTTGCTTCCTGCGGCGGTAACAGTTACAGCAAGCTTGCTATCGTTGATCTCGGACTTGAGAGGGAGTTTTTCGGAATCGCGTTCCGCACAGGCTCCGATATGACACGTAAGGTCGAGGAAATCACCGTAGAGCTCATAAACGAGGGCAAACTCGCAGAGTGGTCGACTACATACGAAGTCGGCGCTATGGGTAAGGACGAATACGTTCCCAAAGCGGCGGCAAACGAAGGCGCAGGCGACTGGGATTACATCAAGGGCAAGGGCAAGCTCGTTGTCGGCATAACCGACTACAAGCCCATGGATTATAAGGACGAAAACGGCGAGTGGATCGGCTTTGACGCAGATTATGCTCGCGCAGTTGCGGCGAAACTCGGAGTTGAAGTTGAATTTAAGGAGATCGAGTGGGATTATAAGCTTATGGCTCTTGAGTCCAAGGATATCGACTGCATTTGGAACGGTATGACGATTACCGATGAAGTGGAAGCGGGCGCAGATTGCACCGTTCCTTATATGTATAACACGCAGGTAGCTGTCGTTAAGAAGGCTGATGCCGATAAGTATAAGGCTATCGCAGACTTCGCGGGAAAGACGATTGCTGCTGAAGAAGGTTCTGCAGGCGCAGGCGTTATAACCGGCAACGATTCTTTGAAGGACGGTTATAAGGGCGTTACAGCTCAGACAGATGCTCTTTTGCAGGTACTTTCCGGAGCATCAGATGCGGCTATTGTAGACCTCACTCTTGCGAAGGCGCTTATTAAATAAGAAAAAATCGAAGGATATGAAAGCACTCGGGGCAAGACATCGCCCCGAGCGCTTCTTATGTATAAGAAATGAGTCAGTTTATTGAAATAACTTTAGATTTGCTTGTCGGCTTTGGGGAGACCTTGAAAATATTCGGTATAACCCTTTTATTTTCACTTCCCTTGGGCCTTTTGATAGCATTTGGCTCCATGTCGAAATGGAAGATAATTTCGTTTCTTTCAAGGGGATTTGTATGGTTGATAAGAGGAACGCCTCTTATGCTTCAACTTATAGTCGTATACTTCGGTCCCGGTCTTATTTTCGGAAATGTGTGGCTTACGGAGTCGCTTGCAGTTTATATAACCTTTTCCATAAACTACGCTTGCTATTTCTCCGAAATATACCGTGGCGGAATAGAATCCATAGCCAAAGGACAGTATGAAGCAGGACAGGTTTTGGGAATGAGCAAAAGAGAGACTTTCTTTAAAGTAATTTTGCTCCAAGTCGTAAAACGCATAATTGCACCGATGTCCAACGAGATCATAACGCTCGTCAAGGATACCTCTCTTGCGAGAGTCGTCGCATACTACGAGTTGATATACTTTGCGCAGAGATATATTAAAAACGGCGGTCTTTTGTGGCCCTTATTCTATACGGCGGTATATTATCTTGCGTTTACTGCAATAC
>JAZRTW010000027.1:0-5562 GCA_045652265.1 Eubacteriales bacterium
TTCAAGCTATCTTTCGAATTGGATTTCCTACAGAATCCTCAACGAAGAGGTAAACGTGCAAACTATCGAGCACCAATCGGGACTTTATCTTCTGCAGATAGCGACGGGCTGGTACGGCGTACCCGACTTTAACGACTGCGAGCTCGTGGGCGTCAAAGATAACAGATATTACGTAAGCTTCAGAGAAGAAAACGAGCTTTACCCCGAAGAAAGCGGAAAGCTCGTCGTAGTTTTTGAGATATTGGGCGGAAAGCTTCTTGTAAGCGACCATATAAGTTTTGCTCAAGGCCTTGAGTTTACGGTCGAAAAGGTACTTGCCGACGGCATAACGCCCGACATTATGACGGCGGGCGAATTTAAAGATTTCGTCGCACTCTTACTTTACCGCTACAGCGAGACGCAGGGCTATTTAAATTTCGATGAAAACTCCGCAAAGCTTTGTACGGAGGAATGGGTAAGTACCGTTGAAGGCGCAAAATACGCCGCAGAGGTTATGATAAACGGAAAATGGCATCACGTTATCATCGGAGCGGATATCAACGGAATATACCAAATAATCGGTATAAGCGAGATATAAGGGTCGGTTTTTCCGAATTTTTCAAAAATTTTCGGCTATATCTTGACTGCAAGTCAAAAATATGATAAAATTCACGTGATAAATTAACGAAAGGTGTATTAATATGGAACATATCAAGACTATCAAAACTCGTGAGCTTTGCGAAAACAAGGGCGGTTGCGGCGAATGCCAGACATCTTGCCAGTCCGCTTGCAAGACAAGCTGCGGTATCGCTAACCAGAAGTGCGAAAACACAGAGGAAAGCAAATAAAAACGTATGAAAATTGCCACCTTGCGAGGTGGCAATTTTTTATAGGAGAAAATATGAACGAAACGTTTAATATAAGAAACGCAAGCAAAAATGACGTAGACACCGCCCTTGCACTTTACGAAAAGGCGAGAGAATTTATGAAAAAGGCGGGCAACCCTCATCAGTGGACGGGCGGATATCCGAGCCGTGAGCTTATAGAAAAAGACGTGGAAGCGGGGCATTTGTACGTTTGCTGTAAAGGTGTCGAGCCTGTAGCGGTGTTCTTTTTCGCGATACACGACGACCCCACCTACGCACGTATCGACGGCGGCGCTTGGCTTACAAGCGGCGAGTACGGCGTACTTCACAGAATTGCCGTCGGGCCTTGCGGTGCGGGAGTTGCGGGCGCTTGCTTTGACTATTGCCTTTCAAGGTGCAAGAGCTTGCGCCTTGACACGCATAAGGACAATATCCCCATGCAAAAGGCGCTTGAAAAGCACGGCTTTACGTATTGCGGCGTGATATATCTTGCAAACGGCGACGAGCGTATCGCGTTTGAAAAGATATCGCCGTGACGTTCTTGCCATATACACGAAAGCGCCCGTCTAAAGCGCTAATTTGAAATTTGATTACAAATTTTCCACTCATCGCACAAAAATGCTTGTAGACGTATGCGCGCAGATACTATAATTTTTTTATCGGACAAGTGTCTGAAATAAATTTATTAGGAGTTCTGTTATGAATCTTAAAAGAAGAGAAATAAAGAAAGAACTGAAGCTCGAAGAGCTTACCATGAAGCAGAAGCTCGGTATGACGATGTGTGCGCACATCTGCCCCTGCCCCAACGAAAAGAGAAACGTTGAATACGCTCTCCAAATGATAAAAGACAAGGCGCTCGGCGCAGTTTGGGTAGACAGAAGAAGCTCAAACCTTGAAGAGCTTATGGACAGAATCTACGAGACTGCCGAATATCCCATCATCATCGTGTGCGACGCTGAAAGCGGATTTGGCGACTACATTATCGGCAAGCACAACGCAGTCGGCACGACGGGAAGCGAAGAGCTTGCTTATACCTTCGGTAACGTAACCGCAAAGGGCGCAAGGAAAGCGGGCTACAATATGGTCTGCAACCCCCTTCTCGATATATGCCTCGGAAACGGCATCTGCGGCGGTACTGTGCGCAGTTTGGGAAGCGATAAATACGAGGTTACACGCCTCGGTGCAAAAATTGCAGAAGGTATGCACGATGCAGGCATTTTGACGGTCGCAAAGCACTATCCCGGAGGCTCCGACCCTCTGATGAGAACCCCCGAAATTGACTCCCACATGGCTGAAAGAATAAACTACCTTTCCGAAGAAGAGCTTATTGACCATAACCTCTATCCGTACACGGAGCTTATGAAAAAAGACCTTATCGATGGTATTATGGTCGGACACGGCAAATATGCAAATATCGACCCCGATAACCCCGCGACACTTTCCAAAAAAGTTATGGGCATTATCCGTAAACTGGGCTTTGACGGAATACTTATCACCGACGCCCTTTCCATGATGGGCATCGTTGCAAAATACGGCATGAAGGAGAGCAAGGGCCTCGTTATCACCGCAGGTAACGACCTCTCGCTTCCTTGGCACGATAACGACTTCTCCTACGAAGCTATCCTCGAAACCTACGAAAAGGGACTTATGCCCGACGACCGTATCGACGAAGCTGTAAGAAGAGTGCTCGAAGCACAGCACAAGGTCAACCTCTACAATGAGAAAGAATACGAGGACATCACCGAAGAAGATGCGGAAAAATTCGAGTCTATCCACTTGAAGTCCATATACGAAAAATGCGATGAGGGTATATCCCCCTCTATCTCCACGGACGGAAAACATCTGTTTGCAGTGCTCACTCCCATGGATAAGTGCCAAGTTGACGCAGAAGGCGCACTCGCGGACGACTCCACGGAAGGATACTGGTACCGCCCCGTAGAGCTCATGAAGAAGATAGAAAGCCTTTTCCCCAACTCCAAAGTAATAGCTCTTCCCGAATATTCTTCGGGTATTCAAAACATGAACTTCCTTGAGATGGTTCCCAACTACGACGACGTCGTATTCGTAACCTTCAACGCAGTTGAGTGCTATATCGGTAAGGAGCGCCTTACCTCAAGAACCATCTCCCTTATCGACGCACTTCAAGTAACCAACAGCGTCGCAGCAGTTCTTCACTACGGTAACCCCTACGTTTTGGAGGATCTTGTTCACGTGCCGAGAGTTTTCGTTGCGGGAACGGCACCCAAGACGGCTATGTACGCTATTGACGTGCTCGCAGGCAAGTATGAAGCACAAGGCGTTCTTACCTACAACGCAAAATTGAAATAACCTAATACAAACACAAAACGGGCGACTGACAGTCGCCCGTTTTCTATTGCCTTTTCAAATATTCCGATGGGCTTACACCCATTACGTCTTTGTATATATTGTTGAAGGAGCGTATATTCTGAAAGCCGCTTAAAAACGCGGAGTTCGTTATGCTCTCGCCGGCAGATAAAAGCTCGTTTGCCCTTTGCACGCGTAAGCCGTTTATATAGTCGCCGAGCCGCGCCCCCGAATATTTCGTGAATATCGCGGAAAGCTTTCCTCTGGGATAAAACAGTTCCTTCGAAAGCACGCTCACGTTTATCGGCTCGGTAAAGTGCTCGTTTACGTAATCGAGCGTTTTGAAGAATATTTTTCTTTCCTTATTTTTCGATTCGTGGCTATCGCCGCCGACGGCAAAATGCTCCATTAAAAGAAAGTAAACAGCGGCGGAAAGAGCTTGCTCAAGCGGGCGCGTCTCGTCCGCCAAAACGTCTTTGTTTTGAGTAAGCGCGTCAAACAAGGCGTCAAGCGTCGGCAAAAAGCCCTCTATCGCTTTTTGCTCTTCGTAAGTGATGTGCACCTTAAGCGGCTTTACGGACGGAGATATCTGAAAAAAGTTCGAAGGAAGGACCTTGAAAAGACGGAATCTCGTACCCTCTTTCGTGCCACAACTCAAATGCGGAACGGCAGCGTCTATGCATACTATATCACCTTTTGAGAGATCGTAGTTTACGCCGTCAACCAAAAAGCGCATACCGCCTTCAATGATCTGGCATATTTCGTAATTCTCGTGCCAATGCAGTGTGCCTACCGCACCGAGCTCCATACGTCCGACACGGCATAAGCATTTATGCAAGGTCTTTTCCTGCAATAAGGTCTTAAAATCCTGCGAGCCGAATTTTTGTGCCGCCACTTTCATCCTCCTTCCACCCTCAAAGTAAAACAAAAACGCCTCTTTACACCGAACATTATACACCGTTTTTAGCGCTGTGGCTATATGTTTTTCAAAAAATTGTGACAAATTTTCCAGTTGCCGCAACTTTCCTAACGCTTTTTTGCTATCAGTCTTAAAACGATAGGGCGGTTATATCTTTGAACGACGATAAACTGCGCGTCAAAAATCATAGAAAGTACCGCCGTTATCACGAACGCAGGAGCACAGCCCCACACGAATATAAAAAGTAAGCTAAAAAGCGAAATGAGCTCGTTTATCCAATGGTCAAGTTCGGATTTCGCCATAGTCGTAGCAAGCTCTGTAAGCGTCACGCTTTTTAAATCGTATTTTTCAGGCTCAAAGGTGAGCACCTTATTTTTCCACTTTCTCACCTTGAGAAGCTTATATAACTTTTTCTCGAATTTGCGTTCCTTATACCACGGATGAGTATAGCTTATCTTGAATTTTTTCGTTACGTTTCCCATAAAAATTCGAAGCCCGAAATGATAAAGTATCATAAACGATACTATACCCGTCCATAAAACGACGTCGTTTTTATGTATGCCCGAATAGTACAGTGTAAAACACACGAGGGCCGCAACAGCAGTAAGCGCTATCGCGCTGTACATAAAGACCGCAGGCCCGCTTTTCTTTGGTTTTGCCATTTTTGCTCCTTTTTAGGCGTATTATTTCATCTTTTCTCTTAACATAAGCGCGTCTTTGAATACGAAATTTTTATCAAGCCAAAAACTTATTCGCCCGATAAGAGTGCCGTTTACCGCCGTGCAAATAACGGTGCCCCAGTTTACGCCGACGAAAGCGCCGTAGAAGGCAAGCGACAAAATTACGGCTAAAACAAAACTGCAAAAGTCGTATACCGTCTTCGTTTTGCCGATATCCGTGCCGAATCTTTGCGATATCTCCTTCACGAACAAATCGTACGCTTCGGGCGGAAAATACGTATGGAACATCAAAGCAACGCCCGTCGAGCACGCGACAAGTCCAGTCACGAATAAGAGCAAGCGCCACACTATCCCCTCAAAAGAAAAGAGGGCAAGTACGCTTATTTCAAGATCGAGCACGACGCCGAACAAAAACGCCGTCACAAATGACAGAAGATAAGATTTTTTGAACTTGCCGCATATAAGCGCAAGAACCGCCAAAAGCACCGCCTGTAAAACGTAGCCCGACATACCGAATGAGAAAAACGGGATAAATTCCGATACCTTCAAATGCAAGATATACGCCGGCGCCGTGACCATCGAAAGCCCGAAATCCGCCCTCTCCATAAGTGCTGTTCCGAGCGCTAAAACAACGATGCCTATAATGTATACGAGCTCGCTGTAGAAAATTCTTTTGCTTTTCACTTAAAGCCTCGCTTTAATTAAGATGCGCCTTGACCTGCTCGGCGATCTGTTTCATTCCGAGCTCTGTGGGGTGTCCGCACTGCTTATCTATTTCTTTAAGGCGTACGCA
>JAZRTW010000028.1:0-3926 GCA_045652265.1 Eubacteriales bacterium
CTTATGCCAGCTTGGCAGAGTTTTTATCATATCCGTACCGCACAGTACGTATACCTTGTCGCATTCGGGGCTAGCCGATAAAATTTCATTTACGGTATCGACGGTGTACGTATTTCCGCCCCTTTTTATCTCCATATCGCTTACGATAACCTTATTACTTGCTATACTCTTGAATGCAAGTTTGCACATATTAAGTCTGTGTTCTGCGTCTATTGGATTTGCATTGATCTTATGATAAGGAATATTTGCAGGACAGATGTAGAGCTTGTATAAATTATACTCTTTTAAAAAAGCTTCTGCAAGGATTAAATGCGCTTTATGCGGCGGATTAAAGGTTCCGCCGAACAAACCTATCTTCATTTAAAGTTCGCTCCGTTATAATTCAATTTTCTTGTTGCTCTTGCTTTCTCTGTAAAGCACGAATCTGTTGCCGACGGAAGCTACAGCTTCACTTTGTGTTGCCGCGGCAAGCTCGTTCATTGCTTCTTTAGCGGTATACGGTGACGTTTCCAGATTGTGAAGCTTTATAAGCTCGCGAGCCTCCAACGCATCGTCCACCTGCTTTATTAAATTATCGTTTATTCCGCCCTTACCAACTTGTAATATTGAATCTATACGGTTAGCAAGAGATCTCAAATAAGCTCTTTGTTTGCTTGTCATTTGATCCTCCTTTTAAGCTCGTCGGCAAATAAGCGAAGAGCTTCTCCCCTATGGCTTATGCTGTTCTTTTCATCATCTGTTAGCTGTGCCATCGTCTTTTTGAATTTGGGCAGATAGAATATGGGATCGTAACCGAAACCGCCGTTACCTGCCGCATTTTCGGTTATTTCACCGTCACATCTGCCGAAGACTGCAAATTCTTCACCGCTTGGAAGCCTTACGGCGATACTGCAAGCGTAATATGCGCTCTTATCGGCTTTATCGGAAAGATTCGCAAGGAGTTTTTTATTGTTTTCCTCGTCTTTTCCGTGTTCTCCGCAATATCTTGCTGAATAAATTCCGGGCTCTCCGCCAAGGGCGTTTGCACATATACCGCTGTCATCGGCAATAATTATGTAATCACCGAATTTTTCGGCCACAGCACGCACTTTAATAAATGCGTTTTCTTCAAAGCTTTCGCCGTCTTCTTCTATCTCGTCATTAAAGCCGACGTCAGACAAAGCATATACTTCGAAATCATTACCGAGAACCTTTCGGACTTCTCTTATTTTTCCTTTGTTGTTTGAAGCAAGTATGATTTTCATATTATTCACCAAATATAGCCTTTACAAAATCTTCGCCCGAAAATTCCTGCAGGTCGTCGATACCTTCGCCTACACCGATATATTTAACGGGTACTTTTAATTCGGAACAGATTGAAAATACGACGCCGCCTTTTGCCGTGCCGTCCATTTTTGTAAGAACGAGTCCCGTTATTTCCGCAACGCTGCTGAATTCTTTGGCTTGAATATACGCGTTTTGTCCTGTTGAACCGTCAAGGACGAGTAAGGTTTCTCTTGCGGCTTCGGGATATTCCTTATCAATAACTCTGTTGATTTTTGCAAGCTCATTCATAAGATTTTGCTTATTGTGAAGTCTTCCTGCAGTATCAACGATAAGGATATCGTTTTTTCGCGCTTTCATAGCTGCTATAGAGTCAAATACAACTGAAGCGGGATCGGAATTTTCTTCGTGTTTTATTATTCCGACGTTTGAGCGCTTTGCCCATACCGCAAGCTGATCAATAGCTGCCGCACGGAAGGTGTCGGCGGCGGCAAGCAGAACTTTTTTCCCTTGTTTTGTAAATATGCTTGAAAGCTTTCCTATAGACGTCGTCTTGCCGACGCCGTTTACGCCGATAACTAAAATTATGGTTGGTTTGTCGTAGTTTAATTTGTTATCGTCGTTTTCGCATATCATTTGGGACATTATTGAGTAAAGTTCAGCTTTTGCTTCATCGGTTCCGTTTATTTTCTTTTCCTTTACTCTTTCTTTAAGTTTGTCCAAGATGTTTTCAGTAGCAGATACGCCGAGATCAGCTTCGATCAAGGTTTCTTCAAGCTCGTCATACAAATCGTCGTCAAGCTTTTTGAATGAACTGAAGATATCGTCAATTTTTCCGACAAGAGCATCTTTAGTCTTTTTTAAACCGTTTTTTAATGAATCAAAAAATCCCATTTTTACCTCTACAATTTAATTCCGAGCTTGTTTTCGACTTCGTCTACGCTTATAGTCAAATATTTCGAAATACCCTTTTCTTGCATCGTTATTCCGTAAAGGACGTCTGCAACGTTCATAGTGCCGCGTCTGTGAGTAATCATAATGAACTGCGTTCTTTCACAGAAGCGCTTTGCGTATTGTGCAAATCTGTCGACGTTGACGTCGTCAAGCGCCGATTCTATCTCGTCCATTATACAGAACGGTGTCGGAGATACGGCTATAAGCGCAAAATATATGGATATCGAGATAAGCGAACGTTCTCCGCCGGAAAGAAGTTGGATATTATTTACGGTCTTTCCGGGAGGTTGTGCGAATATATCAACGTCTCCGTCAATGATATCATCTTCATCGGCGAAGCAAATCTCTGCCTTACCGCCGCCGAAGAGCTCTTTAAAGATTCTGCCGAAGTTATCGTTTATACTTACCATAGCTTCTTTTAATATGCGCTTCATATCGGCATCGAGGTTTTCGATTATTCCTTCAAGTTCCTCTTTGGATTTTGTTAAATCGCCGACTTGAGTTGAAAGGAAGTCGTATCTTTCTTTAAGCTCCGCGTATTCGCTAACAGCGTTAAGGTTTACCGAACCTAGCTTCTTGATTTCGCCTTTAAGATAAGAAAGTCTTTTTGTAGTTTCGGTTTTGTTTTCAATAACTATTCTGACGTCGCCGGCAGTAGTATAGGTAAGATCATACGTGTCAAAGAGCCTTGAGATCAAACGGTCGTGCTCAGTCTGGCCGCTTTCAAGCTTTGCTTCGGCTTTAGTAAAGTCGCGCACCAAGTTTTCTTTCTCAACGTAGCATTTCTTGAGCTTTAAAGAGTATTCTGTAATCTTCTTATCGCATTCGAGATTCTGTTTATCGAGCTCTTTTACGGTGAGCTGCATTTTCATATAATGCTCGTCGCCGCCGTCTATCTCGGCTGCTACCTCTGTAATCTCCTCATTACAAGCGGTAATTTTATTGCGGATTTCAGTGGTCTGCTTTACGTAGCCCTGCATTCTGTCGCTGTCAAGCTCAAGAGTTTGAGTCAAGGTTACCAAAGAATACTGTGTATTTTCAAGATCTTTAAGAGCCTCTGCAAGCTCTATCTTCATATTATACACGTTGTTTTGCAAAGTATCCTTTTCGTTTTGCAGATCTTGCTGTTTTTGGCGAGATGCGGCGTAAGCTTCATCGTCGTTTTTAAGCGCAATTTCGGTTCCCGATATCTTTGAGCTTATCTCTTCTATCAACTTCTCTTTACTTGCTATTTCTTGTAATAGCTTTTCCTTTTCGGCTGACATTTCATTGCGTCTTTCAGCATCGCCTTCGATATTTTCGTCTAACGCGGCAAGCTCTGCCGTAATAGCCGAAAGGCTTGTTCTTAAATCGAGTATTTCTG
The DNA here is from genome assembly GCA_045652265.1 of Eubacteriales bacterium. Lineage (GTDB taxonomy): Bacteria > Bacillota > Clostridia > Oscillospirales > CAG-272 > CALCTE01. The sequence goes on from JAZRTW010000028.1 coordinate 3,581, forward strand.
TGTTAAGATTTGAAATGTCACCTTCAAGCTTTAACTTATTTGAATTTGCATCGGCGATGTTTCTTTGCAGCTCTGATATTTTGTCAGTGAGTTTACCAAGCTCGACGTTGAGCTTTTCAATATCGGCGCTTCTTGTTAGCATACCCGTTTTTGCAGAGATACTGCCACCCGTAAAGCTACCGCCGGAGTTAATTACTTGTCCGTCAAGTGATACGACTTTGAATCTGTATGATCCCGACTTCGCGATTCTTGCTGCACTGTCAATGTTATCAGCAATAACCGTTCTTCCAAGCAGATATTTCACTATTCCATCGTATTTTCTGTCATAGCTTACAAGCTCGGACGC